>MFXJ01000037.1:882-4494 GCA_001787465.1 Candidatus Peregrinibacteria bacterium RIFOXYB2_FULL_32_7
TTTTTTCTGAAAATAGAAAATACGAACTGGAGTTTTTTTATCAGAACGAGCCTATAAAAAAACGTGTTTTTAAGAAATTAGGTTTAAAAATTCCTTTAAAAAAATATTTAGGATCTTTGCTCATTTCCTTTTTTTGTCCGGAACAATTAAATTTGATTTACCTTGAGCCGAGCCGAAGAAGAAAATATTTGAATTTAGTTTTATCGCAAATTTTTCCTGAATATTTAGAAGCCATGATGAAATACGAACAGCTTTTGATTCAAAGGAATAAGCTTTTAGGTCTAATTTTAGAAAATAAAGCCAGTAAATTTGATCTTCAGTCTTGGGATAAGCAAATCATTCCTTTTGCCAAAAAAATTACGGATTTAAGAAAAGATTTTTTTGAAGAAATTTTGGATGATTTTAATGAATTTTATGATAAAATTGCTGGTCAAAGCGATAAGTTAAAAGTTGATTTTAAATACAGTAAAGATTTTGAATTAGATTTAAAAAATAGTTTTGCAGAAGATTTGGTTAGAAAAGCGACTACAGTTGGTCCGCATCGGGAAGATTTTGAAATTTATTTAAATAATCATTTGGCTTCCGATTTTGCATCCAGAGGCGAATGCCGGTCAATTATTTTAGCTTTGAAATTAGCGGAAAGAAATTTTTTCCAAAAAAAATTAGCTAAAAATCCGATTATTTTATTTGACGATGTGTTTTCTGAATTAGATCTAAACAGGCAAAATCATTTATTAAAATTATTTTCAGATTCGCAAGTATTTATTACAACGAGTATGGAAAAACATGAGTTTAAGAAAGCCGATGATAATATTTGTTTTTTAGAGTTTTAGATTTTTGATTCCAATCATCACGCAATATTTTTCTAAATTTGACTAATTCGGATAAAATAGTATATTGAAACCCAATTTTTATTTTTATTATGACTGATTTAATGGAGGCAGTTGAAACAGTTGAAGGAGTTGAAATAGACGCTGAAGGAGCTGAAACAAGTTCAGGGAGATCATTTAATGAAGTAACAGGCTATTTGCGTAAACGTATCCTTGCTCTTATGGGAGATCCTACTATTTCAGATTCGGAATGTCATTATGTTTCAGCTGTAGAAGCTTCTCGATTAGATGTGTTTCGACAAGATAATACCGCTTTAACAGCTATTTTACCTGCAGAAGATCGAGCAAGTTGCGAAGGAGTAATAAATCGATTAAAGAAAGCTTTTTCAGTTGAAAAAGAAAAAACTTCCGAATATTTGATTAAAATTGTTATTGTCTTAATGGTAGCTAAAAATCAAGATCCTAAATTATATTTAACTACTAGTGGTTTATCAACCATCCTTAATCTTTCTAGTGATGTTAGAATGCCTGTAGTAACAGCATATTTAAAAAATCAAAGACTTAAAAGAATTTTAAGAACTTTTGGTTTAGAAATAGTAGTAGATAAGAGATACGTTAATCATCAGCAATTTTGTTTTTATGCCATAAATAAAACAGAAGATGTTAATCCTTTTGAAGCTTCTAGCCAAGAAAAATTTTTAGATCCAGGAGATATGGAAGAAAGACCTCAGGATTTGGGAGTTGGAGATTTAGTTGATGCTACTCATTTAGAATGTGAAAAACAACCTTTAAGTTTATCAGATATAGAAGCAAGACTTCAGGGTTTTCAATATACTGATCGCTATACTTTTAATGTTGCTGGGTTAAGGGCTGGATATCTTGCAGATGCAACAAAGGGGCTCGAACTTGAAGTAATTACTGATTCAGAAATATATCAACAACGAGGTGAAGAATTTGGACTTAAGCCTAATGATGGTTATGTATTGGTTAGAAGAAAAAATATAAAATCAGGAATTAATGGTTACGCTCCAATCATTAAAGTAAAAAAATCAGATTTAAGACCAGTTTCTTTTGACGATTACTTAAATAATTTGATATCAAAAACATACGGAATAGAATTTAATTTTCAACAAGCATTTCGTTTTACTATCAATCTATTAAATAATCGAATAAATCATAGCGTGAAATTTTTGAAGCTTTTTAGCTCGGTAGTTAGGAAGGTAAGGTTAGCTAGTTTAACTGATTATCAGGGAAAATTTGATGCTGGGAATATTCACATTGGGGATCCGAAAATATTAGTGACATTAGAGTATAACGTGGGGCGTCTTGGTATAGTTAAACGTTTGATTGATGTTTGTGATTTAAATTTTGAAGAAAGAGAATTATCATCATTTTTAACGGCTGAAGCTTTTTGTAGAGGAGAGGGAATAGCTATACCATTAGATCAATTAGGTGAGATTCAATCAAGATTCGCACAAGTTTAAGAGCGATAATTTTGATCTAAAAAATAAAAATTATGTAAAAGATCACCCTTCTCTCTAGTGTATAGAGAGAAGGGTTGGGGATGTGAGTTGCCGAGCAGTCACATTTTTCGAATTTGACTAATTCAGATAATACGGTACTATTAAAATAATTTTTTTTAACTTTAATTTAACAAAATGAAAAAACAATTAATTTTATTTTTAGGGCTAATTATTTTAAGTGCTAGTTTTACGTCTTATGCTTTTTCTTCAGATCTTTTTAAAAATGCTGAGGAAAAAGAGTTAAAACAATGTTATGAAGAAAATACCTATAATATTATTGTGAAATTTAATGATAAATTTTTAGCAACATCTAACGATAAAAAATCTAAAACTACAAAAGTTTTGACATTTTTAAAGAAAAATTTAACTCAAACAAAATCAGTAAATTTGGAATTTGCAAAGAATCATCCGGCATTTTTGAATAATGTTTTTTCTGTCAATGTGAATGAAAATAAACCTAATAAATTGCAAAAAATCATTGATAAGTTAAATAAATTGCCAGAAATTGAATTTGCTCAGATTAATAATTGCTATTTTTCAGAAAGCCAAAATTCTTCTGCTATTCCTGCTGATCCTTTGTATTCTGAACAATATTATCATCAAAATATTAATAGTGAAAATGGATGGGCGATAACTACTGGAGATCCAGCTGTTACAATTGCGGTTTTGGATGTTTATGGGGTTCAAGCTGATCATGAAGATTTAGCAGATAATATGTGGGTTAATGAAGATGAAATTGCCAATGACGGTCTTGATAACGATGGCAATGGCTACATCGATGATATTCATGGTTGGGATTTTTGGATGAATGGTAATGGTGAAAATAGTCCTTGGTATACAAGTTATCACGCGACAACTGTGGCTGGAATAGCGGCGGCAACAACTAATAATAATCTTGGTGTAGCTGGAGTGTGTCAGCAGTGTAAAATTTTGACTTTGAGAATGCGTAATACTATTCAAACAGTACCAGCTTTATTATATGCGCTCAATAATGGCGCTCAGATTATTAATATGAGTTTTGGGTCATATAATGTAGATGATCCTATTTTGTCTGCGACGTTTGATTATTTATATAAAAATAATATAGTTTTAATTGCTTCAGCTGGTAATATGGCTACCGATGCGTATCATTATCCATCTGGACATCCTCATGTTTTATCTGTAGCGGCTACTAATATTAATAATAATTGGGCTGATTTTTCTAATTATGGTTTAGATATAGATCTTGCCGCTCCTGGAGAAGATATTTTCAGTACATT
>MFXJ01000037.1:4502-9965 GCA_001787465.1 Candidatus Peregrinibacteria bacterium RIFOXYB2_FULL_32_7
AGGGCGATAAAGGTCAAAATTATGCGTACATGGATGGAACTTCTGTAGCGACACCTATTGTTTCAGGCACAGCTGGACTTTTGCTGTCTAAATCTCCCAATTTATTAGCTGAAGATCTTTATTCTATTTTAAAATATAGCGTGCAGAAAATCGCAAGTGATAAGTCGATTGGTACGGGACTGTTGGATATCGGATCTGCTCTTCAATCATCTGTAATAGATTTATATCCTTTTGCAATTATTGAGCAACCTTGGAATGGAGACGTTTTAAAATTTAATGAAGATATTGGACTTTATGGCACAGCGCTTGGTTTCGACTATCAAATTGATTATCGTTTAGCCTCGGATGCCGGTCAGAATTGGCAGACTTTGATTTCTACTAGTGGGCAGATTTTGGAAGGTTTGATTTATACTATTCCGGCGGAAACTTTTGAACCAAATAATAATTATATAATTCGGTTAACGGTTTATTATCAAAATTCTGATGATGAAATAATAACTGATATGCATGAGGTTAAGATTTATGTTGAAAATTAATTTGTTACGAGTTCTAAGCTCTTTTGAAAAACTTGAAAAAAAGGTAAAGTTTGATTTGAATATTTTGAATTTTGAATTTGAAGACAATCTTAATAACTCGTTTCCCTTTTCAGTCTCAGTTCGGCGGTGAAGAACTGCATACTTTAAATTTGGCAAAAAGTTTGCAAAAGAGAGGCTTTAGAGTGGTGTTTTTTGGGAGTGATAAAATTTTGTTGGAAGAATTTAAAAAGCAAGGTAATAGGCAAATTTCTATTCGTGGTCTTCCTTTTTTTAAACCGCCGGTTTCTAAAGGATCATTTTTGACATTTACAATTTTGAGTCCAATTATTTTTATTTATTTCTTTTTAAGTTATTGGCAAATTAATAAAAAATTTAAACCAGACGTAATCTACATGCTTTCTTTAGGAGAAAAACTTCTTTTAACGCCAATAATTTTATTTTTTAAAAAAATCGAATCATTCGCTTTCGTTTCATTGCGGACGGACAAGCGAATCATTTGGATTGAGCATGCTAGAATCGGTAATTGGCTTCTTAGAAATCCGTGGAGGATTTTTTATTATTTTTGGTCGCATTTTGTAAAAATTATTTGCGTTTCAGAGCAAAGTAAAAAATCATTGCCGTGGTGTGAAAATGCCATAGTTATTGCTAATGGAATAGATTTAAATGAATTTAAAAAAATAAAAAAGCTAGAGTTTGAGTTGCAAAAATTTAAAATAGGTTTTATCGGGCGTTTAAGCGATGATAAAGGGTGTGATATTTTAATTAAGGCGGTTAAAGATTTGAAAAACATTGAACTTTTGATAGTTGGCAAAGGTATTTTTGAGGAAAATTTAAAAAATTTGGCAAAAGATAATTCTAATATTAAATTTTTAGGAAAATTAAGCCGACAAGAGATTTTAGATTTTTATCAGAATCTTGATCTTTTTGTTTTGCCTTCAAAAAAGCATGATCCATTTGGTTTGGTGATCGCGGAAGCAATGGCTTTTTTTGTTCCGACTATAGTTACTAATGTCTGTGGAATTACCGATTATTTAGAAAATGAAGTTAATACAAAAATTATTCCAGCCAACAATGCCGAAAGTTTAAAAACAGCTATTGAGTGGTATCGAAATAATCCTGAAAAAAGTTTAAAAATTATTGAAAAAGCCCATAAGAAATGTTTTGAAAAATTTGATTTGGAAAAAATGGTTGATAGTTATGAGAAGATATTTTTAAATAATTAGAGAATTTTAAATTTTGAATTGGCTTGGAAAATAAAATAAAAAAGCCGCGTTATTTCAACGCGGCTTTTTTTAACTTTGAAGGTTTTAAGCTTCTGGTGTTTCAGGAATTAATTCTTGAATCCTTTTTGTGGCTCTTTCTGTTTCACCGTTGATGTGAAAATAAATTGTGTTATCAACTTTTTCTACATCCAAATTGAATTCTAGATCGCTATGAACATCATTGAAATATTCAACTCTGGCTTCAAAAATTTTAATTCTTTTTAATAAATTTTCGTTATCAGTGGTGAATTGATATGCAACTCCATTTTCAGTGTTTTGAATTTGAGCAGAAATGTCGTTTGCATCTAAGAAATTTTTAACTCTGGTTCGAAAAGTACTTTGCGCTTTTTCATAATCAAAGCCATTAGCTTCCAAAGCTTCTTTTAGGTCTCTATTTTTAACATGTTCACGCATTTCCTCTAAGTCCATGTCTAGACGATGTTCAGCAATTTTATTTGCTAATTGATATAGAGGACCTTTTTGAATTTGCGGCAATGATGTTGCGGCAAAAGCAACTGAGCCTGCAAATAATGTTCCAAGAACCACGCCTGATAAAATCTTTTTCGCATTTTTCATATATTTATAAAGTTAGTTAATAAAATCTGCGGCTAACATTAATTTTATTTGTAAAACTAAACATCAGCATTTATTAACACGCGGGAATCTCAAAAAAGTTTCAAGGGGAGGGGGATTTCAGAAAATCATCGCTAAATAAAATATTAAACATTGATAACAGTTTTGTTAAGGAATGAAATTTTGTTTATTTAGCATTGGAAATTGCAGTTTGTAATTCTTTTTCAAAAGATTATTTGAGATTGATTTTGCATAAATATTTTTAGATAAACGTAAAATTTTTAATAAATCAGAATCCGCTAAAATCTTACACTTTTTTTTGTTTAAATTAAATTGACTAATCTTTTTTAATTCCATCGAATTCGAGGGAATTAAACTGGTCGAATTCGACTAGTTTAAATATAGAATTATTAATTTTAAACAAACATATTCTACAGTGAGCCTCCCCTCACCGTCAAGCAAATTTTCTCAAAAAACCTATCTTAATATTTTCAACAAAGCTAAGATTTAAAAGATTTTTAAATTTAAAAAATCATGGCAAAAATTGAAATTAATGCGGAATTCAAAAAAGCTTTGGATTTGATTGAAAATAGTATTCATCATGTTTTCATAACTGGTCGAGCTGGGACTGGGAAATCAACTCTACTTAAATATTTTCGAGATAAAACTGATAAAAAAATTGCTGTTTTGGCTCCGACTGGGGTGGCGGCGGTGAATGTTATAGGTGAAACCATCCATTCTTTTTTTGGATTTAAGCCAAATATCACTGTTGAAGAGGCAATTAAACTTGGTCAAAAAGCCCAAAAAAGAAAAATTTATAAAAAACTTGATCTAATTGTTATTGATGAAGTTTCGATGGTTAGAGCTGATTTAATGGACTGCGTAAATATTTTTTTACAAAATGCCTTACAAAACAATAATGCGTTTGGATCCATAAAAATGATTTTTATTGGAGATCTTTATCAGCTTCCGCCTGTTGTAACGAGTGAAGAAAGAAATATTTTTAAAAGTTTTTATGATAGCCCGTATTTTTTTAGTTCAAAAATTATACAAAATTTACAAAGCACATCTTCTAAACAAAAACTGGAATTTATAGAATTAGATAAAATTTATCGTCAGAAAGATGAAAAATTTATTAATCTTTTAAATGTCATTAGAAATAAAACTATTGAAGACGAACATTTAAAAATTTTGAATAAAAGAGTTCGCGAAAATACAGAAAAATATGGAAATGAATATATCGTTTTGACTTCAGTAAATAAACAAGCTCAGGAAATTAATGAAATAAATTTGGATAAATTGCCATCAAAACTTTATATATATGAAGGAGAGGCTGATGGTGATTTCAAAGAAAAAGATTTTCCCACTGAATTAAATTTACGTTTAAAAGTTGGCGCAAGGGTAATGTTACTTAATAATGATCAAGCTGGTAATTGGATTAATGGGACTTTGGCAACAGTTATAGAGACCAAAGAAGATTCTGTAACAATTCAACTTGATAATGGAGAAATTCATGAAGTCTCCAATCATACATGGGATATTTACAAAACTATTTATGATGAAAAAAAACATAAAATTACAATGGATATTGTTGGAAGTTTCACGCAATTACCTTTGAAACTTGCTTGGGCTCTTACAATTCACAAAAGCCAAGGTAAAACTTTTGATAAAGTAATTGTTGATTTTGGAAAAGGGACTTTTGCCTCTGGACAAGCTTATGTGGCTTTGAGCAGATGTACTTCTTTAACGGGGCTAGTTTTGAAACAAGCATTGAAAAAAACTCATGTTCTTCTTGATTACTCAATAATTAAATTTTTGACTAAATTTCAATACCAAATTTCAAAAGAAAAACTTTCAACTGAAAATAAAATTGAATTAATAAAAAAAGCAATTAAAGAAAAGAAAAATTTAGAAATTATTTATTTAAAAGGTCTAGATATCAAATCGAAACGAAAGATAAAACCATTAAAAGTTGGTGAAATGGACTATAATGGATTTGATTTCCTTGGTCTTTCAGCATTTTGCCTAGAAAGACAACAAAATAGAGTTTTTAATGTGGAAAAAATTTTGGAGATTGAAGTAAAATAACAAAAAAATCATTTGCTAAATTGTAATATATTATTTAAATTAATTTTGAAATCATCCTTTATTTCTTAATCTACAGCAATGTCTCAAAATTTCTATCAAAACACTCTTACTCAGATGAAAGAGGTTTTTAAGATTATGCATCTAAATAGAGATGCGGCTAGTATCCTTGAACGTCCAAACAATATTTTAAAATTTAATCTACCGGTAAGAATGGATGATGGTAGAATTAAAGTTTTCAAAAGTTATAGAATCCAACATAATAATGCTAGAGGTCCTTACAAAGGTGGTTTCCGAATATCTCCGAATATTCATGAGGCGGAAGTTACTGCTTTGGCTACTTTAATGTCTTTTAAATGTAGTGTTGTTAATATTCCGCTTGGGGGAGCGAAAGGCGGTATTAAAGCTGACGTTAGAGAATTATCGCTAGCAGAAAATGAAAGATTAATACGAGCTTATACGAGAGCAGTTGCGCCGTTTATAGGTGTAGAAAAAGATTCAATCGGTCCTGATATGAACACTAACGATCAAACAATGGCTTGGTTGGTTGATGAATTTATGAAAATTACGACTAATACTAATAGAGAAAAAGGAACAGCGACCGGCAAACCAGTAGAAATTGGAGGATCGCTTGGTAGAATGAACGCAACTTCGAAAGGGGGAATGTATATTATAGAAGAAGTTTTACAAGGTTATTCTATGTCGAAAGATCCAACTTTTGTAATCCAAGGATTTGGTAATGTTGGTATGAATTTAGCGGAAATTCTTCACACAAAAGGATTTAAAATTTTAGCGGTTTCTGATGTTTATGGTGGAATATATTCTTCTAAGGGATTAGATATAAGAAGTGTGATTGATTATTTTCAAAAAAATAAAACCTTGAATGGATTCAAAGATGTTGAAAAAATTACTAATGAAGAATTGCTTGAACTTAAATGCGATATACTTGCTCCTTGCGCTATTGAAGATGTAATTACTGAAAAAAATGCTGATAAAATAAAATCGAA
>MFXJ01000038.1:0-9749 GCA_001787465.1 Candidatus Peregrinibacteria bacterium RIFOXYB2_FULL_32_7
AAACATTAAATTATTAAAACACTAAAACATTTTAGAGCATATTACTTATTTTACATTTGTCAATTTTTTAAACAGAATTTTTCTCAAACACCCTCAAAATCTCCCCTATCTGCTCCTCCAATTCTGAAGTTAAATCGATCTTGATAGGCAAAAGCATCTCTTGCCCATTTGGTAATTTCAATTTCACTGATCTGGTTGAACCATGATTTTCTTTTAAAACTTTTTTTAACTTATTCATGTTTTCTATTGATAAATTTTCTGAAATTTCAATTAAGTATATATCGCTTAGCTCTTCATTTTTCAAATTTTCAACTTGATGATTATTTTCTTCATTATTTAAATCTTCATCAAATTTCTCATTAACTGCTGAAACAATTTCTGCTTCCTCAAAATTTACCGTCCCTCGAAAATCAATTTTTTCATCCGAATTATATATTCCTCGTTCCTGCGCATTTTGAATCATTGACTGCAATGAGACTGCCTTAGCGCTATTGCAAGAATATTGAACTTTATCGCCTCTAATATCCAATTTACCCTCCATCAAAATCACCTCATCTTCTTTAAAAATCGGTCCGATACTTTTGTAATATTTTGGAAAAACTACCACTTCAATTCTGCCAGAAGGATCTTCAATAACAAAAGTCAGCATCAAATCATTTGTTCGAGTAATAATTTTTCTCAAATTACTAACAATCCCTCCTAATTTAATATTTTTCCCCAAATCAATTTTGACTAAATTACCAATTAATTTCACTTTTTGCTGAAAATATCTACCAAGTCCACGAAGAGGATGCCGACTAACATATATACCTAAATAAGCTTTCTCTCTTCGCAATTTTTCAAATTCAGTTGCTTCTAAAGCGTTATTAAGTTTAAGACCACAAATCCTATCGGCTTCTTCAGGATTCATCAGTCCAAAAATATCAGCCTGTCCGTTTGTTAAAGAATCCTGCTCGGTTTTAGCGAATTTTGAAATCACATCTATACTGGCGGCAAGTTGATTTTGCTCTCCTAAACTATCCATTGCTCCTGAAAAAATTAAAGCTTCTAAGGTTTTTTTATTTAAAAAATTTGAAGGCACACGCTTAGCAAAATTAGCAATATTTTCAAATTTACCCTCCTCTTCTCTGATTCTAATCATTTCACGCGCTGTATTTTCACCAAGTCCTTTGATCGCACAAAGTCCAAATCTAATGGTTTTATTATCAACCGCTGTAAAATGAGCTCTTGATTCATTAATTGAAGGAGGTAAAACTTTTATATTCATGTTTTCGCATTCATTAATTTCAATTGCCACCCGATCAGTATTTGAACTATCGGCAGAAAGAAGAGCAGACATAAATTCTGCTGGAAAATGAGTTTTTAAATATGCTGTTTGATAGGCAATCATTGAATAACAAGCCGCATGAGCTTTATTAAACCCATAACCAGCAAAAGGCTCAACTACCTCATCAAACATTTTCGTAGCCAAAGATTTAGAGTGACCCTGCTTAATTGCTCCATCAATAAATTTTTCTCTTTGGGCGGCTAATTCTTCAGCAATTTTTTTACCGATAGCGCGTCGAAGCAAATCAGCTTCTCCTAAGGTAAATCCCGCGAATTTCTGAGCTATTTGTAAAATTTGTTCTTGATAAACCGCAATTCCATAAGTTGGCTTCAAAATTTCTTTCAAAGATTCATGAAGATATTTAACTTCTTTAATCCCATGCTTACCCTTTATATAATCAGGAATAAACTGCATTGGCCCAGGACGATACAGTGAATTCATCGCTATTAAATCTTCAATTTCAGTAGGTTTTAAATCTTTTAAATATCTCTTCATACCGGAAGATTCGAACTGAAACACTCCAGTAGTTTCACCTTTTTGAAAAAGCTCAAAGGTTTTTTTATCAATTAAAGGAATTTTATTAATATCAATTTCTTTATTATGAGTTCTCTTAATAATTTTAATTGTATCTTCAATAATACTTAAATTGCTTAAACCCAAAAAATCCATTTTAAGCAGTCCTAATTTGTCAATTGGCTTCATTGAATATTGAGTTACTATCCCCTCCTTATCACCAACTGCTCTTTGAATCGGAGTATGATTTATCAAATTATCAGGCGAAATTACCACGGCACAAGCATGCGTTCCCACGTTACGAACAGACCCTTCAAATTTTATCGCTGTATCTAAAATTTTCTTAGCATCAGCGTCATGTTCATAAGCATTTTTAAGTTCTAAAGCTTCTTCTAAATATTGTTTTAAAGGCTTATATCTCCCTAAAATCGGATCAGGAACCATCTTAGCAATTTTATCAACTTCTCCATAAGAATATCCCAGGACTCTTCCAGCATCACGAATTGCCGCTTTTGCCGCCATAGTTCCAAAAGTAATAATCTGCGCGACTTGATCCTCACCATATTTTGATACCACATAATCCAAGACCTCATCACGTCTATAATCAGAAAAATCAATATCAATATCAGGCATAGAAATCCTTTCTGGATTTAAAAATCTTTCAAAAATAAGACCATAACTTAAAGGATCTAAGGTAGTTATATCTAAACA
This sequence comes from Candidatus Peregrinibacteria bacterium RIFOXYB2_FULL_32_7, assembly GCA_001787465.1. Lineage (GTDB taxonomy): Bacteria > Patescibacteriota > Gracilibacteria > UBA1369 > GWF2-33-10 > OXYB2-FULL-32-7. The sequence goes on from MFXJ01000038.1 coordinate 2,552, forward strand.
ATAAGAAATAACAGATCCAGCCGCGGATCCTCTTCCAGGACCGACAACAATACCTTTATTTTTCGCGAACGCAACAAAATCCCAAACAATTAAAAAATAACTGGCAAACCCCATTTGATTAATAACCTTTAACTCATATTCCAACTGAATCAAAGCTTTTTCTTGTTCTCCTTTAGGATATTTTTTATCAAGACCGACAAGACAAAGTTCTTTTAAGTAATCTTCCACTTTTTTACCATCAGGAGCATAAAATTTTGGCAATAAAGATCTCCCAAATTCTATTTCAAAATTAATTTTTTCCGTTATTTTTTCTGTCATTTGCAAAGCAGAAGGACAAAACTCAAAAAGCTTTTGCATTTCCTCTTCTGATCTTAAAGAATAATTCCCCTGCAATTTATTTATATTTTCATCATGCACAACCTGACCTTTTTTGATACATGTAAAAGCGCAGTAAGCGGAATAATCTTCTTTTTCAACATAAAGGCAATTATTTGTCGCTACTAAAGAAATTTTATTTTGATCAGCGAATTTTAAAAGTTTTTCATTAATTTCAGCCGTCAAAGTATCTTCAGGATGATTTTGAATTTCCAAGAAAAAATTTTCTTCCCCAAATATTTTCTTATATCTTTCCACTGCTAATAAAGCTTCTTTCTCTTTATCATTCAAAAGTTTACGGGAAATTTCTCCCCATCTCCATGAAGCTATACAAATAAGACCCTCCTTAAATCTTTCCAAAAGTTCGAAATCAATTCGAGGCACATAATAAAAACCCTCTAAATTAGCTTTACTTACCAATTTTAATAAATTTTGATAACCATCCTGATTTTTTACTAATAAAATCACACTATATCTTTTATTTTCAGGACTTTTATCAAATCGACCTAAATCAGCAATTCCTATATCACATCCAATAATCGGTTTTATATCATTTTTTTTACATTCTTGATAAAATTCTATCGCTCCATAAAGTGCGTTAAAATCAGTAATAGCTAAAGCACGAAACCCAAGCTTCTTAGCTCTAGTCACATACTCAGAAGGCTTCCCTAGAGCATCAAGAACACTATAATGTGTATGAACATTTAAATGAGTAAACATATTAAATAAGAAATGGAAAATGAGAGCTAAAATTAATCACCCTGTATATAAATATTCGTACTTTGCTCCAAGAATTCATTTAAATTAACAAAAAATTTCCCCACTACAGGCAAATCAATTAAGATTGCAAAAACATAACTTATTACTGCCAAAACAATAGCCGCACCGAACAAAAATCCAAGTCCTCGTGCTGTACCCGCGAGTAGATTCGTCCAAAAGATACGAAAAGGATGAGAAAGATAAGTCGCGTATTCTTGCAAACCAACCCTGCTTAATTTATCAACAGTTTGGATTAATTCATCCTCAACTTTTGAAAATTCCGATGATTTAAGTCTACTTCCAGTTAATTTATCTACATTATTATCATTTTTTTTAAGATGTTTTTTAGAAACTTTTTTTTGATTTTGTTTAGTTCTCACTTTAACTGTAGGCATAAAGAAAGAAAATAAAAAATATTTAAATCTAAAATAATACTACATGTTTATAGTGATGATTTGCAAATTTAAGATAAATTATATGAATTTTTTATATTTTTTTTATTATATGTAAAAAACATTAAGAAAGTGTATATTTCGCACCTTTTTTATCACCGTGTTTTTTAACCAAACCTTTTTTAACTAACTCTGCTAAATAACGCTGAGCTGTACGTTTAGAAACAGTTAAAATATTCTCAATATCAATACTTGAAATGCTATACATTTCTTGTGCAAAATCTAATATTTGTATTTCTGCTTTCGAAAGGATAATTTTTTTCTTTGTAACTCTTTTCAAATATAAAAAAGGGCGGATTTTGTCCATAACTAACTCCATTTCTGACAAAAAACCTTGCACAAAATATTCCAGCCAATTAGTTAGTTGATTTTTAGTTCTTTCTTCATAATTCTTACCAAGATGGATTGCTTTATAATAAGCAGGACGATTAGTATTATAATAATTTTCCAAAGCAAATAATTTACGAAAATCATATTTAGCGGTATATAAAATCAAAGTTGCAAGAAGCCTAGCGCTACGACCATTTCCATCAACAAAAGGATGAATAGCGGCAATCTCCGCATGAGCAACACCAGCTATAATAATTGGAGATAATTGTTGTTTTTGTGATTTATCTATCCAGTTGCATAAATTTTTAACCAATACGGAGATATTTTTATAATCTGGCGCTATGTAACGAATCTCTTGAGATATAAGAGTTCTAGAAACTACATAAACTGGCTCTTTGCGATACTTACCACTACGATTTAAAGGAAGGATATTAGCACTTAAAAGACCATGAATTTTCAAAATATCTTTTTCACTGATTTTTGATGATTTTTTCTTAGAAATCCAATCTAACGCTTTTTTATAATTTTTTACTTCATATATTTCTCTTACTTCCGCTATTATTTTTTTACCAGATAACACTTTTTGAATTTCAAATTCATTTAAAGTATTACCTTCAATAGCAGTAGAATGATGAACCATACTCAAAACAGCTTCTCTTTTGAGCCTATATTCTTCTTTAGGATGAATTGGACAATTTGTTATTTTTTCTCGAATAACCTCAATACGATTCAAATCATTGAGCATTTCGGACGTGATAATAAATTTTGGATTAAACATGAAAACATGTCGCTTAAAATGTCGTTTATTTGTCGTTAATATGATAATCTTTATATTAAAACTTAGCAAATTTAAAATAATCACAGTATTTAAATCCTAATTCTCAAAATATCTCTTACCTTATCTAGTGTAATATCTAAATGTTCACCTAAGTTCCATTGCCTTTTTTCAAACCTTGCAACAATTTCATCAATAACAGTTAAAGAAACTTTATAGTCACTTAAACAAAAGAAATAATTACATGTTTTAAATCAAAAGTAACAACACCTGGGTTTGCCTCATTATCACTTTTAAATTTAGCAGTTTTCACTATTATTACTTTTCTTGACCAATCAATACGTACAATGAAACATTCTTCTCCATCAATATATATTTTAGTATCTTTTTCTACATCTTTTAATAATATTTTATTTAATTTAAACCTTGTATTACCACTTAATTGATCTGCTAATTCTTTAGAATCAAATTCAAAACAATCTTCCCTTCTATCACCATTTCCTACTTTTCTTCTTATTTCGGCACGTAACCTACTTACACATTTATGAATACCTTTTGGCATTGTTCTTCCATATTTTTCTTCTATTTTTTCTAGTTTACGTCTTATTTCTTCAAGAGATCGATCACTTCTCATAAAAGGAGATGCTTCTTTATTTAGTTTTAAAGGGTAATACCCTGTTTTTCTAGGCTCATCTGCCGAAACTTTTTTAATATCTTCAATTGCTCTTTTATCACGACATCTCATTTTAAAAAATTTTAAAAATTTAGATTTTAAGATAAGATTGTTTTTATTTATTGTCAAATTTTTACTAATTCTCTTTTCCCTTCTCAAGTGACTTCATATCTTTTTCGCTAGTTGCAGGAAATTCTATAACAGTTAAAAAGACCTTATTTTACATAAAAATCAAAAAAAGTCAAAATAAAATTCTAACTACCGCCACAATTGCCGCTGTTTCCGTTCGTAAAATTCTTTTTCCTAAAGACATAAATCTGAATTTATCTCCAAAACTTTTCACAAGTTCAATTTCTTTATCGCTAAACCCACCCTCCGGTCCAATGAAAATATTAATTTTTTTATTCCTAATTTTCAGTTCTTTTAACTCAATTTTTAGCTTCCTCTCATAACACACCACCCCTCCCCCATTTTCCGCCGCAGATTTCAAAGCTGATTCAAAATTTAGCTCTTCCAAAAGCTCAGGCACAATACCCCTTTCCGATTGTTCTGCCGCTTCTTTAATTATTTTCTCTAAACGTTCTTTTTTAGGCAAAAAATCTCTTTGGCATCTTTCAGTAATCACTGGAACAAAAGCTTTGACCCCCAATTCTGTACATTTTTGTAAAATTAATTCAAATTTATCTAAACTTTTAGTGATCGCCTGATATAAAACTATTTCTTGCTTCTCCTCATTTAAATTTTCTTTTTTATTCAAAATTTTGGCTGAAATTTTATTTTTACTAAATGAAATCAACTCTGATTCATATTCAAATCCTTTATTATCTAAAAAAACAACAAGATCGCCTTTTCTTCCCCTCAAAACATAAGCAATTTGCGCAATTAAATCTTTATCTTCAATAATAACTAAATTTTGTCGAAAGCTTTGTTCAGAAACAAAAAAACGATGAATAGTCATAATAAAATTTAACAATATTTCTTTTTAGAAAACTATATCTAAAATATAAAAATAAAACAACGCCTCAAACTCGTAAATAATAATTTGAAAGATTTTTTGAAAATAAGGTAGAATATTCGTGGTTCGTTATGAGTTATGAGTAATTAGTAAAGAGTAATGAGTAAAAAGTAAAAAGTAATGAGTAATTAGTAATGCGCCTGCCTGAATCAAAGTTATGCAAAATATATTTTTCTAAAAAACGCAAAACCTACTTTTCTTTCCCAACTTGCCCGTCCGTAGTGAAACGAAGGCGGGTTACCATTTCCCAACTTGCCCATCCGTAGTGAAACGAAGGCAGGTTACCATTTCCCAACTTGCCCATCCGTAGTGAAACGAAGGCAGGTTACCCATCCCCTCATTACTAATTACTAATTACTAATTCCCAATTCCCAATTCCCAATTACTAATTACTAATTACTTAAAATTACATATCCCCGCCCACACACTTTAATTAGACTAGCGTAACAATATACAAATGCGGGGATGACATTTGTCCCCATCCATTCACAATTCATAATTTATAATTTTCCTATCCTTTGTCCTTTATCTTAAAAAAAGTCCAATCTGACTACAACAAAATTGCCAAAAGTTTCTCTGAAACAAGAAATAAACCTTGGCCTGAATTTGAATTATTATCAAAAATAGCCTTCAACAAAAAATATTATCCTAATCCTGATCATGACCAAAAAGGATATTCAGAATCGAATTCCGAATTCCAAATACTCGATCTAGCTTGTGGGAATGGCCGCCTTTTTGATTTCTTAAATTCTAAATTTTCTAAATTAATCTACACCGGCTTCGACAACTCAATCGAACTCCTCGCCCAAGCCAAGCAAAAATACCAATTACCAAATTTCCAATACGGCGACATCCTCGAAATTTCCTCAGAAAATGCTAAATTCGATCAAATCTGGTGCATCGCCGCCCTGCATCACATTCCAAAAAAATATCATCAAAAAGCTGTCAAAGAAATGCATCGTGTTCTCAAACAAAACGGCATTCTCGTCCTAACGGTCTGGCAACTTTGGCAATGGAAATATTTTAAATATATTATTAAATCTTTCCTAAAAAATCCGTTTCGAACAAAAAATTTATTCATTCCTTGGCGTAAAGGCGATACAAAAGTTGATAGATACTGCTACGCCTTTACCTTAAAAGAATTACAAAAAACCTTTCAAAAATCAGGATTTGAAATTATTGACTGCTTTTCAAGCTATAAAGGTAAAAAAATTAAGCCTTGGTGGAAAGGATTTAATTTATGTTTGGTTTGTCAAAAAACTTGCGAAAGTTAGAAAGTTAAACTATAATTAAAGTTAGAAAATTACTTTTTTTCTTTATTCTTTTTTCTAAAAAAATATGCTAATAGATATCAAACAAAAAGCGCAAGTAACTATACCCAAAAAAGTAATGGACAAATTAGGACTGCAAATTGGAGATAAAGTAGAAATAGATACAACTGATTGCCAGATAACTATCACTCCCGTTGTTATAGTACCAAAAGATCAGTTTTGGTTTTATAGTAAAAGATTATTCAATGAGCTAGATATAGAGATGACAGGAGAAAATTTAGAAAAAGAAATGATAAAAACAGGTTACAGCAAAGAGTATGCTAAAAAACATGCTGAAGCATATAATAAATTTTTATCAGCACAAAAAAACAAAAATTTAACTTCTTGGTAAAATGATAAACAAAATCTTCACGTCACCAGAAGTTAATAAATATCTAGAGAAGCATAATCTTATTCAATATTTCAAAAAATCAGTACAAAAATTAAAAAATGAACAAAACACGGGATTAGATTTTAAAAAACGAGAACCGAAATCATTAAATATTTGGTCTTTTCGAATAACTAAAAAATATAGAGCTTGGTGCAAAAGAGAAAATGATATTTTAAAAATTTATTTAATAGATGATCACCAATAAACAATTATTTTAAAAGTAATCCCTCTTTCCCCATCCAAACTTTTAAGCTATGCTAATTTTAGCTTTTTTCAACTTTATCCTTTTTCCTTTTTCCTTTATCCTCAAAAATAATGAAATGCGTAATTCTTGCCGGCGGTTCTGGAACTCGACTTTGGCCTATTTCTCGTCAAAGTGAACCAAAGCAATTGCAATCACTAATTTCTGAAAAAACTCTTCTTCAAGAAACTATTGAACGATTAGATTTTCTTGATTCTAAAAATATTTATATCGCCACCAATAAAGAATATTTACAGGAAATCAAAAATCAAGCTAAACAAATTCCTGATGAAAATTTTATCATTGAACCTGCCATGCGCGACACTGCAACTTGTATTTGTTACGCGGCGCTTCATTTAAATCAAAATTTTCCTGATGAAGTTATGAGCATTATTTATGCTGATCATTTGATTAAGAATAAAACAGAATTTATTGAAAAACTTAAAGTTGCGGAAAAAATCGCTAAAAATGAAAACACTTTAAATATTATTGAAGTAAAAGCTAAATTTCCAAATACGAATCTTGGCTATGTAAAAATTGGTAAAAGGCTTGAAGAAATTGACGGACATGAGATTTATGAATTCCTTGAATTCAAAGAAAAACCTGATGAAGAAACCGCACAGAAATATTTAGAATCATATCAATATTTATGGAATACCGGCTTTTATGTTTGGAAAATCTCTGAAATTTTACAACAATATCAAAAATTTCTTCCAAAAACTTATAAAAATTTAAAAGAGATTTTTGATAACTTTGACAAAACAAACAAAAACGAAATTATTGTCAAAAATTATTCTGCCTGCGAAAAAATTTCTATTGATTACGCGATCATGGAAAAAGTAAAAAAATCAAAAGTAAGAATTATTCCAGCCAGTCT
>MFXJ01000038.1:9819-12819 GCA_001787465.1 Candidatus Peregrinibacteria bacterium RIFOXYB2_FULL_32_7
TAAATTTAATATTAATATATTCTATATATAGTTTTACTATATTTACTATATTTGACGTATGACTACAGCTGTTGTCAGCATGTACGGACAAGGACAAATTACTATACCAAAAATCTGGAGAGATAAATTTAATACAAAACATTTTTTTCTTTCCATGAATGATGAGGAGTTAATAATCAAACCTGTATTAGAAAAACAAAAATTAGATCCTGATCTCAAAGATTTTTATGAAGCTTTAGGGGATATAAAAAATGGCAATGTAACAAGTTACAACAATATAGACGAATTTGAAAAAGCTTTTATCTAAAAACATGCAATTAAAATTCGAAAGCACAAATAAATTCAATAAAGAATTAAATAAATTATCACCCAAACTTAAAAAACAATTTTTTAAGAATTTAAGACTTTTTTTATTTAACAAAAATCATCCTTCATTAAACTTTGAAAAAATAAGTAATCCATTTTATTCAATCAGAATAAATAAAAATTTCCGAACTATATTTTATTTCAAAAAATCAAATATAGTCTGTTTTTCATATATCGCTAATCATGATGTTTATAAAAAAATAAAAACCCTTTAATAACTTGATTCAACTCCTTCAAATCCCCTTCTCTACTTCCAATCTTCAAGAAATTCTAAAAACTCTTGAGCAATTTTTGTATTCAGACAAACAGCATCATATAGCGACACCAAATCCCGAATTTTTATTAGAAAGTTTACAAAATCCAGAATTTAAAAAAGTGCTTCAAAACACATCGCTAAATATCCCAGACGGAATCGGTATCCTTTGGGCAACAACAATTCAGGAAAAAATAAAAAAAAATAAAAAAAATCGTACAAATGCTCCGCTGGAGCATCTTTTTTCATCCCCTATTCTCAAATACATCTTGGGCATAAAATACTTAGCTACTCTTCTTATCAATCCAAAATCATGCAAAAAAATCATTCCAGAGCGTATTACTGGTACTGATTTAATGGCTGAAATTTTTAGAAAATTTCCAGATAAAAAAATATTTCTCCTTGGTGCCAAAGAAGGTATTGCAGAAAAAGCTGTAAAAAACTTAAAATGCCAAATATCTCGCCAAAATGACCATATTAGGCTGACAAACACCAAATTCCAAAATTCAAAATTATATGACTATTTTTCAGGGACTCCAAAAGCTTTTGATGAAAAAGAAATTTCAACAAGAATAAACAGTTTCAAGCCAGACATTCTATTCGTTGCTTTTGGTTCGCCTAATCAAGAATTATGGATTGCCAAGAATCTTTCCAAAATCCCTTCAGTCAAAATCGCCATTGGTGTTGGAGGAGCATTTGACTTCTTCGCCGGAGAAAAAAAACGTGCACCAAAAATCTTTCAAAAACTTGGAATTGAATGGCTTTATCGCTTATTTATTGAACCAAAAAGATGGAAAAGGATTTTTAATGCCGTTGTAATTTTCCCTTGGAAATTTTTGAAAAGTTTATAGACAATTTATAGACGATAATACGCGCATCTTTTCTATGTAAATAAAAGAAAATTAAAAAAGCGAAGAATTTCTCCTTCGCTTTTTTTTAATCGTATTTACCACTATACTTTACATCATCCCTCCCATTCCTCCAGGCATTGCTGGCATTTCTTTTTCTTCTTTTGGAAGATCCGTAATTGCCGCCTCCATCGTTACAAAAACAGCCGCTATTGAGGCCGCATTCTGAAGAGCGCTTCTTGTTACCTTTTTAGGATCAATAATTCCTTCAGCCACCATATCAACCATTTTTCCTTTTGCGGCATCAAATCCATGTCCTTTTTTAGCGGCTTTGACTTTGTCTACAATCACATCGCCTTTTTCTCCACTATTTTTTGCAATTTGACAACATGGAGCTTCCAAAGCTTTTCTCACTAAATTAATTCCTGTTGTTTCATCTTCTTCATCTCCAGTTAAATTTTCCAATACTTGACTAGCTTGAAGAAGCGCAACTCCTCCACCGGCAACTATTCCCTCTTCTACAGCCGCTTTTGTTGCAGAAAGCGCGTCTTCAATTCTATGTTTCTTTTCTTTTAATTCCACTTCTGTTGCCGCACCTACTTTGACAACCGCGACCCCGCCTGATAATTTTGCTAATCGTTCTTGTAATTTCTCACGATCAAAATCAGAATTGGTGTTTTCAATAGCGCTTTTAATTTGATTCACACGAGCAGAAACATTTTCTTTTTTACCAGCTCCATCTACTATTGTAGTGTTATCTTTTGTAACCACCACTCTCCTAGCGCGTCCAAGATAAGATTTTACTCTTTCTAAAACATCATGAGGCGTATCGCCTGATTGAACTTCAGCAATTTTTTCTAATTTCAAACCTAATTCTTCAGAAACAACTTCACCCCCAGTCAAAGCGGCAATATCTTTCAACATCTCTTTTCTTCTATCACCAAATGCTGGAGCTTTCACGGCTACTACATTAAAAGTGCCTCTAAGCTTATTAACAACCAAAGTCGCTAAAGCTTCTCCATCAAGATCTTCAGATATAATAACTAAATCTTTTTTCCCACTTTGCGCCACCGCTTCCAAAATAGGTAAAATTTCACTTATAGAACTAATTTTCTTATCAGTCATCAAAATAAAAACATCGTCATAAACAGCTTCCATTCTAGATGTATCTGTAACCATATATGGTGAAATGTACCCATTATCAAACTGCATACCTTCAACAACATCCATTTCCATTCCTAATGTCTGGCCTTCTTCAACAGTAATTACACCATCTTTACCAACTTTATCCATAGCTTCGGAAATAATCTTGCCTACTTCTTCATCTTGAGCAGAAATAGTAGCGACCTGAGCAATTTCCTCACTTGAAGTGATTTGTTTTGCAACTTTTGTTAATTCTTCAAGAATAAGATCAACTGCTTTTTTAATACCTTTTTTCAAAACCATCGGATTCGCGCCAGCCGCGACATTTCTAATACCCTCATGAATCATAGCGTCAGCCAAAACTGTAGCAGTTGTTGTACCATCACCAGC
>MFXJ01000039.1:0-622 GCA_001787465.1 Candidatus Peregrinibacteria bacterium RIFOXYB2_FULL_32_7
TGATAGGATATTATCTCTCGGTCGGCCTGATTACTTTTTACCAGCTGGGCAGCTCTGTGATAGAGCAGGCAAAAACGGCGGTACTCCTGTTCTTGTCGGCGCTGATTCCCGCTTTTTCGGAGATAGACGCCCGGGGTGACAGAAAAAAACTGCTGGACGGTTATACCCGGATATCTAAATATATTGCGCTCCTGGCAATTCCTCTATTTTCTTTTATTTTTATCTCTTCCTATCAGCTGATAAGAGTGTGGATGGGCTCGGGCTACGAAAAAGCCGCCTGGATAATAATGATCCTGGCGCCGGGCTGGTTATTTGCAATTTTATCAGGCGTAAGAAGCGTGCTGGTACAGGCGATAGACAAACCCGGTATAGAGATGAAAGCCGGCATTGTAGCCGCGATAGTTAATATCCCTCTCAGTGTATTTTTTATTATAAAACTCGGCTTCATCGGGGTTGCGCTCGGTACAACCATTGCGCTTCTTTGTTCTGTCGTATATTCTTTTCTGGTCGTGCATAAAGAGCTTGCACTGCCCAAACTTAAATTTATTTCGGGGACGATAATACAGCCGTTCATTATTTCTACAGGACTTTGCCTTGTTTTTTGGGCGGCAGCGGGAAGTTT
>MFXJ01000039.1:855-9538 GCA_001787465.1 Candidatus Peregrinibacteria bacterium RIFOXYB2_FULL_32_7
AAAGCAAATGAAACTTTGCAAAAATTATTGACTGGCGAGGATTTTGATTCCCTTGGAAAACAAGTTAGCGAGGAAAATCAGCAAAAAATTTATTATAACAAAAGTGAAAATTTCAAATTTAAAGATGAATTTGTTCAGATCATACAAGAAAATTTAGACAAACTTACGGCTGGTCAAACATATTCTCAAGTTATCAAAGGCTCTAACGGCTATACTTTAACAGAAAGCGGACTTCAGGAACAAACAGGGTTTTTTATCCTTAAATTAAACGAAAAACAAACTCAAACTCGAGAAATTACTCATGATAAATCAGTTGAAGTTAGCCACATTTTAATTTCTCACGCAGATGCTAAAGAGAACACGACCGGGATTTTGAGACCAGAAGAAGACGCTCTCAAACTTGCTAATGAAATCATTGCGCAACTAAATAATGGCACAAGTTTTGAAGAATTAGCCAAACAATATTCAGATGACACGACCAAAGAAAACGGTGGTGTGCTTGAAGAAGCAGTAACAAAAGATAGTGGCTATGTTCCCGATTTTACTTCAGCGGCTTTAGCCTTAAATAGTGACGGCGATTTTACCCAAGAACCTGTTAAAACCGAATTTGGTTATCATATTATAAAAGCAAATAAAATCACGCCAGAATCTACTGAAACAAAAGAAGAAATGGCCTACAAAGTAGATCAAATTTTCTTTTCCGCCGTACCTGATCCATGGCAAGAAACGGCCTTGACTGGAGCGCATTTCGAATACGCGAATGTCGAATTTAATAATTTATATCAACCATATGTCAGCATAAAATTTAACGAAGAAGGTGCGAAATTATTTGAATCCTTAACTGAAAAAAATATTGGCAAACCACTAGCAATTTTTGTTGGCGGCCAACTTATTTCCGCTCCTACAGTTCAAGATAAAATCTCTGGAGGACAGGCTCAAATCACTGGACAATTTTCACTTGAAGAAGCTAATAACCTAGCCAGAGATTTAGTAACTGGAGCGATTCCAGCTCCAATAAGTTTAAGCGGACAATATACGATTGGCTCTGTACTTGGAACGGAAGCATTTAACTCAAGCATTAAAGCTTCAATATTTGGACTCATTGTCCTAGCTTTATTTATGATTGTGTATTATCGAATTCCTGGACTTATCGCTAATTTTGCTTTGGGTATTTATGCGATCATTTTGATGTTTTTAGTCAAAGTTTCGTTGCCACTGCTTCCTAGCGTCTTAATTGCCGGCATTATTTTCTTGATTTTAATGATAAAAATTATTCAAAATGATGAAGATGGACTAGATAAATTAATATCATTTGTAATGGCATCTTTTACTTTTTTCTTCTTGGCATTTTTGCTCGCGACACCGATCACACTCACGCTTGCAGGATTTGCCGGAATAATAATGTCCATCGGTATGGCTGTTGATGCGAATATTCTTATTTTTGAACGCATCAAAGAAGAATTACGTGAAGGTGGCGTATATTCTGCCAGCATACAATCAGGCTTAAAAAGAGCCTGGTTAAGTATTAGAGATTCAAATTTTTCTACGCTCATTACTTGTGTTATTTTAATGCTTTTAGGATCGTCCATCATCAAAGGTTTTGCTTTTAATTTAGCGGCGGGCGTTCTTGTCTCTATGTTTACAGCTATAACTATTTCTTATGCATTTCTTCAAATTTTCAAACATACAAAATTAAAAGAAAATAAATGGTTGTTTGGAGGACTTAGAACTGGACAAGTTTACAAACCTTTAAATATAGATTTCATTGGAAAACGAAAAATATGGTTTGCTATTTCAGGTATAACAGCTTTAATCAGCATAATTGCCTATTTCGTTATAGGATTTAACTTAGGCATAGATTTCAAAGGAGGGACATTAATGGAATTGAGGTTCCCGAGTCCTATTACGAGTGAAGAAATACAAGGCACTTTAACTCAAATAAATGAAAATCTTAATGCGAATTTAGGAGAAAATGAAAAACTCGATTTCAGTATTAATCCAGAAATTTTGGCTAGTGGCGAAAACACATATATTTTAAGATTAAAATCATTAGAAAATACAACTCATGATCAGGTTTTAGAAGAATTTAAGATTAAATATGAAGAGACAGAAGAACTAAGACTGACTTCAATAGGGCCAAAAATTGGAAAGACTATTGCAAAAAGAGCTTATCTCGCGCTTTTTGTCGCTTTGATCGGCGTTGTCTTTTATATCGCTTTTGCCTTTAGAAAAATTCCGCGACATTTAAGTCCCTGGAAATTTAGTCTATCAGCTTTAATTTGTGTGGCTCATGATTTAATTCTTGTCAGCGGAATTTTTATTATTATTGGTTTTTTAAATCCAAACGCAGAAATTGACACGCTATTTATCACCGCACTTCTAACTCTAATTGGATATTCAATTAATGATACAATTGTGGTTTTTGACAGGATCAGAGAAAATACAAAGAATGTAAACAGTCATGAAAAATTAATTGTGGCCACAAATAAATCATTAAATGAAACTTTAGGCAGATCAATTAACACTTCCTTTACCACCATATTGCCTTTAATAGCGATTTTATTCTTTGGAAGCTCCTCAATTTTCTTTTTTGTACTTGCGCTTACTATTGGAATTATTATCGGAACATTTTCTTCAATTTTCGTTGCGTCTCCAATACTTATTGAGTTACAAAAAAAATAATTATAAAATAAATCCTTGGCGCTTAAAAAATAAATTTTTAAGCGCCAAATACCAAAACGCTTTCACACTTCTGCGGTTATAGCTCAATTGGATAGAGCATCGGTCTTCGGAACCGAGGGTTGCAGGTTCAAATCCTACTAGCCGCACCAAACCTTCGCTCTATCGAGCTACGGTTGACAGCCACTCTTAAGGATTTAACGCTTTATAGAAGCTACGATTGTAAAAAATAGTTATTCACCGACTGCTGTAAAACTTTTTGAATATTAGTTTTCAAGTCTGGTTTTAACCAAAAATCAGTATATTTTAAAATTTCTAAATTTTGCACTGATACATCATTAATATATGTTAAATATTTTAAAATAAGTTGTATCGAATAATCACGCACTTTTTCCGGATATTTTTGTCTAAATAATTCTATAAGCTTTGCAACTGTATAACCTTCATATTTTAAAAAATAAGATAAATCAAAATAATCTTTTAAAATGCTTCTACTGAATAAAACACCAATCTTCATTGCTAAAATATCATCACAACTATAAATATTGACTTCTATATTGCTATTTTCAGTAATAATAAGATGTTTGATCCCTCCAAAAAATGAAACCAAAACGCCTTTCCAGGATAGACTTAAAGTATTTTTTTCAATTTGTGTGATTTCACATTCACCAAAAATTTCTTTAAATTCCTCCTCCAGTTTATTAGGATCAAAATTTTGTGATGTCATAAAATCAAAATCTTCAGACTTTCTATGACCAACTTGCAAAGCTAGACCAGTTCCTCCAAAAAGATAAAACCCATATTTATCTAAAAACTCTTTGTTTGTCTTAAGTTTTTCAAAAAATTCCAACTGATTTATAGAAAAAATTTCTGTATGCAAAATTAAAAATTTGTTAATGATTTAATAGCTTTTTCTTTTATAACTGGATCTAATCTAATATTAAAAAATCCAGAAAACAAATTCAAAGATCTTTTATCCCACATGCCTTTCATAGCATTTCTAACATTTCTCTCCAAATCTTCTCTGCTATAATTCTTCAATACCCACCTTATATCTTCAACCGACCCACGATTAAAAACTGTTGTTATGATTATATCCTTGTCTTTTTCATAATCAACTTTTGCATAATGAATAAGATGCTGAATTGAATCTGGAAGAATCATAAATTTTGCTTTTAATACATGTATATTATAGCAAAATATATAAAAATAATGATACTAAAAAACCTCTTTTTTTAAGAAAAACTATACTTCATTAAGGAATAATTTGCGAAACCTAATTAATTAAATTATCTATGTTTATAAAGCTTGTGCCGCAAAGCAATATAAAACATAAATTATAAAATTATTGTTTTTTATGCGGTATATATGCCGCAAAGCAATAATAAATATAAAATCTCAAATTATGGCTTTATGCGGTATATATCTCCAAATCTTCAAGACCTTTAAATTTTATTTCTATTTTAAATTTTTTAAGCGGCTTTTTTGCCATGTATTCGCCATTCTGTAAGCAACTTACGAGAGTAGCCAGTCCTATCTGGTCCTATATCTTCAATAAATTTTCCCCCATAATAAAGTTGCCAATATACATCCAATATTGAAGTACCCACTTTTAACATTTGTTGGAGATTTTGCGCAGATGTATTAATAGGTTCCCTGACTACAATTCCTCTAAAACTCTGATCTTGAAAATAATGCAATAAAATAATTTGGAGTTGTTTAGGATTAATAATCCCTCGTTTTAATAACATTAAAAGCAAAGGATCAATATCCTCATCTTCAATAAAATAATCTTTATATTTACACTTATTTTTCACGTCATCTCGTAAATCACTCCAAATTTCTGATAAAAATTCTATAAAACATTTTTCTGGATCAAATAATTTAATTCTTTTTTTCAAAAAATCCAACAAATTACAATCATAAATAGGCAAATTAATTGATTCACACGACCATTCGTCCAATTTAGCAAAATCATCACACTTTATAGCATCCATTAAATATATTTTGATTTGCCTTAATAATGATTCATATAATAACAACATTAACTCTCGTCTAGTAATAGAAATTAATTCAGCTAATACCGCGGGATCTGCTAATAAGAAATCTATTAATTCTTTATTAGCAAAATCGTAACTTTCTAAAGCTTTTCTCACTTCATCAGTAAAACCTGAAGAGAAAGCATAACAGCCAACGCGCGGTCTTTGCTCAAATAATTGAGCAATCATAGGTTCATCATTTCTTGTTTTATTCTTTAATCTCACGGTTGAAGGAAATATCTCTCCAGTACGTCCAAAAGCTTTTCGCAAAACAAATCTTATAGCTTCAGCAACTAAAAGACGCACAGGTAATATAATTTCTTCATTTTCATCATCTATTCCAGGTAGAATTCTTGCTACAAGAGCATCTTGATCAATTGCATTTACAGTCAACAATTTAGCTGGCAACAATCTTGGCATAAAAATAATTTAAATACTACCAGAATTTAAAATAATACTATACATGTTTTTATGCGTACGTCAAATTTTTAACCACTAAAAATATCATTAAACTATTTCCAAAATTTATTTGACAAAACTAATAAATATATTTTCTTATCTCCAAAAATCACTTGCAGGCAAAAAAAAATAAGAAGAATATAAAATATATTATTCATCTAAATTATTGGAAGCATTCTCATCTGTCCACGGATTCGCTGTTCGAGATACACCATCGTATTCATCCCCTCTCCGACCTTCATTACCAAAACCAGCACCAACAACAGAAACAACAGAAATTGATTCAATTACTGTTTTAAAAGAAATATTAAATAGATTAAAAGATAATCAATTATCTTGTGCGAACGAAATGACTGAGGAAGCTCGAATTGTACTAATTTACACCTTAGAATCAGATATAGAAAATCATGAAATGATATCTAATCAAAGAACGCCTGATAAACAAAAATTTAGCATCTGCGTCGGATTAAAATTCTTATTATTTAATAGATTTAAAATAAATTATTATGATTTTAGGAATAAAGCGGCGGAAGAAGTACAAAATAATAAAGAATTTTTAAAAGAAAGACAAAAAATTTCATTTGCCTCAGATCAACTACTTGATATAACTATGTTTGCAAGATTTATGGCAAGAGGAGCATTTCATATAATAGAGCGAATCGCTGAACCCTGATTAAAACGTTTTAGGAGACATCCACCAAATAAGCAATTCTCACTCTTCCTTTTTTCGATGAGATTTTTCTAATTTTAATTTTCCCAATTTCACCTGAATTTGAAATATGGGTGCCACCACAGCCACAAATAGAAAAACCTTCAAAAGAAACAATTCGGGCTGATTTCCCAGCTGGCGCGAATATTCCCATTTTTCTAGCTTCTTCAAAGGATAATTTTTCTTTCTTAAGCAAAAGTTTTTCTTGAATTAAATCATTAGTAATTTTCTCTATTTTCAAAACTAATTCATCTGGACTTACAACTTCCCCCTCATACTCAATATAAGGACCTTCAGGAAAATGATAACCTTTTATAGGTTTTAAATTACTCAAGCCGGCCTTAGAAACAGCGCAATCAATTAAATGACCAGCAGAATGATTTTTGGCATTGATAATTCTGCGTTTTGAATCAATTTCTAAATCTACAATCTCATCTTTTTCAAAATTTCCGCTTTCAAATTCTCCGAAATGATAAACCACGCCATTTTCATCCAATTGCACCTTGGAAACTATGAAAACTCCTTTTCCCGAATAAATCTTTCCTTGATCGCAAGGTTGTCCTCCACCCTGAGGATAAAAAACTGTTTGATCAAGAATGATTGCTTGACCAAATTCAGTATTTTTGATTTCCATCACTTTTGCTATTGCCTTAAATAAATAAGTATCTTCAAGATAAATTAATTTAGTCATAATTTTAAAAAATTAAAGAATAAATAATTTTTACTGACGAACTTAAATATAATGTTAAAGCATATTTCCTTTTTAATCAAGAGGTGTTATAATAAAAACGTCAATAATTATTGACGATCTTATGAAAAACTTACTCCAAAAACTAGGTTTTAACTCAAAAGAAATTAATGTTTATCTTGCTTTGCTAGAATTTGGCACTCAACCAGCTTCAGTTATTGCCCGCAAAACAAATTATCCAAAATCAACGGTCTTATTTTTATTTAACAATCTTATAAAACAAGGTTATGTACGCAAATCTAATAAAGGCAGAACCCAATATTTCTATGTTGATCCAGAAGATTTAAAAAAAGCCAAAGAACAAGAACTTCATGAACAACAAAAAATTCTAAAAAAAACCATCCCGCTTCTAAAAGAATTCAAAACACCATTTTCCTCAGAACCAAAAGTAACTTTTTACGAAGGAATTGATGGTTGCAAAAAAGCTTACTTAAAATTGCTTGAAAGCAAAACTGAAATCCTAGAATTTGGTGCACACAGTGATCTTGTCTCAAAATTTGGAGAAGAGTTTATGTCTGAATTTATCAACTTACGAGTAAAAAATAAAATTTATTTAAAAGCCATTTCCAAAAAAGATAAAATCCACAAAAAACTTAGTAAATTTGATAAAAAACATCTGCGCAAAATCCAATTTTATGATCCTAAAAAAGGTAATCTCTACTCCTCAATCGCAATTTTTGAAAACAAAGTTTTGCTTTTAAATCTATACAGAGACGCATTTGCTATCTTCATAGAAAATGACGAAGTCGCAGAAACCTTAAAAACGATCCATAAGATGCAATGGGGAAAAACTGGCGTGCCAGCCGAAGCTCAAGTGTAACGAGAGCGAAGTCTTGGAGCGGGTGACGGGAATCGAACCCGTATCATCAGCTTGGAGGGCTGAGGTAATAGCCATTATACGACACCCGCATAGAAAGCTAGATGTATAGCGCTATCTAAAAACTAGCATATCGGGAAGTATTCTAGCTAAATAGAATAAAAAATCAAGAAAAAAGTAAGATAATGTTTTAAACGACAATTTTGACAAAGAAAAATATTTATAGTATTTTATTTTTCTTATTCACTCACATTAAAATTATGCCACATCCATTAAAAACCTTTAACGAAGCAGGTTATATTGAATTAACTAAAGATTTATTAAACAGAATAAAAGAATTAAATTTTACATTACCTCCAGCAATTCTAGAAAAAGTAATGGAATATAGGCAAAAAGCAACAGCTTTATTACAAGAAAAGGCTAATAGCAACGAAGCAGGATCGTTACTAAATTCTACTAATGAATTACTATCACCATCTCAATTATCTGCTTTCGTTGAGGCATTAGAAGCAATAAATCCAGATTTATCAAATGAATTCCTGCTTGCCTGCAAAGATTTATTACCTAATTTAATTCAAGCCATAGCAGAAGTTGGAGAATCTTTAGAGGGAATTTTATTAGCTAATAATCCAATGGGACATGTAGATAATCAATTACTTAAACGAGAAGCTGTTGATCAAATCGTTGTAATTATTAGTCTTTATTTTTTAAATCAATATTTACAATTATTGATGTTAGGCAATAACGACTTAGAAATCATACCTATAATTATTATAAATTTAGCTTTTTCTTTTTACACAATCGGTGAAATGCTAAAAACTCGCCAAGAATATCAGGAAATATGCTCCATTATGCCAAAAGTAGAAAATAAAATTCGAACTTTAAATGCTGGAACAAGAGTAGCATCCGTAAATTCTTTATCATCAAATGAAATACTAAATCTTTTTTATTTAGTTAGAGATGTAGAAAGATATGCTACTAATGCTAAGGAAATAAAATTTGATGAAGGAGGACATCAGCTTCCACGACCTTTATTAGATCATTTAAAAGCATTTGCAGAACAATTGAAGAATTTACAGCCAATTTCATTAGAAAGAAAAAGATAATGTAATGATTTTGATATCCAATTTTCATTACAGTGCTTTATTTCCCCAAAAGCGTAAAAACAAAAATAAATGTAAGCAAAATGCCGAATAATCTATCTAATATTTTCAATTTTCCAACCCTTTTAT
>MFXJ01000040.1 GCA_001787465.1 Candidatus Peregrinibacteria bacterium RIFOXYB2_FULL_32_7
CCAAACCGCCAGCAACAATCACAACTGGAAGTATGTTTTTCATAGGTATGATTATAAATATCATTAATAATAAATGCCGCATGAGACAAATTTTTTGCAATATAATCAGGAAAGATTTTTTTAGTCTCAATTATTGATAACAAATCAATACGAGTATCAGCTAATAAGATAGTATAAGCACATACTTTTCCGGCCTCAATATCAGACAAATTATCTCCAATCATAATAGAAGATCCTAGATCCACACCTCTTTCTTGTTGTGCTAGCTTTAAAAGTCCATTTTTAGGTTTACGACACCTACATTTTCCCGTATATGCAGGATGATGCGTGCAATAATAAAAACCATCGATTTCAGGAATTTCGAGTTGAATACGTTCAGTTATTTTATTAAGTTCCTCCTCATTAATAATACCAAAAGCTACTCCTGGCTGATTAGAAACAACAATAATTTCATAACCTAAATTTTTAAATTTCTTACAAGCTTTTTTCGCATAAGTAAAAATTTTTAACTCATCAACGTTACGCGGACTATAAATACCAAGCTCATCATGATAACAAGGTTCATTAATTACTCCATCACGATCTAAAAAAATAGCTTTAGTCATCAATTTTTAATTAACGAAAGTTCAGGATGATTTACAATAGCATGCCATACAACTCCTTGCATTTCTTCTGCATGAGGAGTAATACGTGGTTCAATCGATGGCACCAAAACACAAGCATCAGCCATCTGCTTAGTATATCCACCGTCACGACTAACTACTCCTGTAATTTTAGCGCCAACATTCTTAGCGTACAACAAAGCTTCAACAATATTAACACTAATATTTTTTTCCTTATTACCTCCACCAACAGATAAAATTAAAATGGCATCGTTAGAATTTAAATGACTAACTTTAAGCCATTCAACAAATACAGTATGCCATCCTTCATCATTCGTACGCGCAGTAAGTTCCGCAACATTATCAGTCGGCGCATAAGTTTCAATACCTACAAGTTTTCGAAAATCATTAACAGCGTGGGAAGCATTAGCGCAACTACCACCAACTCCCAAAATAAAAAGTCGACCGCTATTTTCACGCAAACACTTATAAATATCAACCATCTTATTCAATTCATTTATATCAACTGTTTGCAGAATTTTAATACTCTCATTAAAATATATTGAAAAATAATTTGGTTCCATAAGATTAACTTAAATTAATAATAACTTTAGTGCCTTCCCAATCAAAACGGCATTTTTTTTCTTCTAAACCAATCTGTGCCATTTTTTCTCTAAATTTTTGTTTATCTTTTGGCACATAAAACATAAACCAGCCACCACCACCCGCTCCCATAATTTTACCTCCTAACGCTCCCGATTTCATAGCTTCAGTATACCAAAAATCTATTTGAGAACTAGTCACCTTTTTTGAAAGACGCTTTTTAATAAGCCAATGGATATCTAAACTTTTCCCAAATGCATCGAGATCACCTTCCTCTAAATATCGTTTCACTTTTTGACCGAGCTCCTTAATTTGATGCAAAGCTTCTATCACTTCATTTTGATCAGATTTTAATTCTGCTTTTTGTTTTTGATCGAGGAGCACGCTATTGGCATCTCGCATAATTCCAGTTCTAAAAAATAAAAGATTATGCTCAAGTTCCGAGACGGTATGAGAAGAAATATCAATATCTTCAACTTTATCCACTTCACCATTAGGATTATTAATTTCAAAATATTTAATTCCTCCAAGTGAAACGATATATTGATCTTGTGGACCAATCGATTTCCCCATTTTATCCATTTCAATATAACAAGCCTCTTTACCCAACTGAATAGGCGAAACAGGTTTACGAAGATAAGTATATAAAGCATTAAGCACGCCAACCTCAAAAGCACCTGATCCGCCAAGACCACTTCTAGCAGAGGCATCAGCAACCGTAGAAATTTCAATTCCACTAGTCACCCCAACCAATTTCATACATTCACGAATAATCTCATTAGGAATGTCATTTACATCATTTACAAAAGCGGCTGTATCCCCATGCGAAATACGAATAAGATTTTTATCCTCAGGAATATTAAGGGTTACAAAAACATATTTATCAATCGTAGCACTTATCCATGCTCCACCATATTTTTTACTATACCAAAGAACGTCGGTCCCTCCACCTCCCAATGTAATCCTCATAGGAGTTTGCGTGATAATGGTGGCACGTTGCCGCATATAAGAAGTATTATCTATTTTTTTTTGCATCAGCTAAAAACATTTGCACTGTCTCTTTACTATAAGGATGCACCAGCATTGTTTCAATAAACTTTGGAACAACTGTTACAATATGAGCCCCTGCTAAAATCCATTCCATAATATTAATAGCCTCTCGCGTAGAAGCGGCAATGATTTTAGATTTCAGACCGTATTGATCTAAAAGAATTCTTAATTTTTTAAGCTCCTCTCTAGAATCATAGCCCATATTATTAACCCTACCGCAAAATAAAGAAACATAAGAAGCTCCTGCAAGAGCCGCTAATAGCCCTTGCTGAGCGCTCATGATAGCAGTACAGTTGACTCTAATATTATGCTCATTTTCCAATTCATGAATCACCTCAAGATTATCCAATTCACCATTAGGTCCATGAATAGGCACTTTGATGTCAATATTCGCTGCTCCCCAAGAAATAATATCTTTAGCTTCTGCAAGCATCGATTGCGCATTATCATTTTGCGTTAATTCCACGCTTAAACGATAAGGCTGAATAAGCTTAGCAATTTCTAACATTTGTTTTTTAATCGCTTCCGGACCTCCTGTAAAACCATCCTTTATCAAAATAGTCGGATTAGTAGTAACGCCATGACAAAGTCCCATTTTTAAATATTTAATTATTTCATTTTTATCACCGCTATCAATAAAAAGTGGGAGTTGAATAGATTCATTCATATAAAATATTAACGTTTAGAATTTACATTCAAAATTTTATACTAAAGCAATTTACATTACAATAAAATTGTAAATGAATTTCATCATAAACACATATATCATTTGCAAAATTTTAAATGGTTTTTTTATCTAAATAAAATATTACTCTACCTTCATAATTGAAACTATGAAGTTGATCAATATACTGTTGTTGTGCGATTTTATTATTACGAAAATTTAGCCAATCATTTAATTTGTATGAAATCATATCAGGCGTGAGAAATGGTTTTAATATCATTTCTTCAAAATTATTTTTGTTAGCAATCTCATTGATTTCTTCAATTAAAATATCCCTTTCTATCCACGTTGGATCATCTTTTTTATATTGTTTAATAAATTCAATTGTTTCTTTTGAAGTCGAATGCTTATTACCCGGCTCAACAAATATTGCTCTTCCGCCTGGTATTAAAATACGAGACATTTCTGCAATAACCTGATTGAAATCCCTCATATGGTGTAAACTATCAAAACATACAATATTACTAAAAAAATTATTTTTCATAGAAGTAAGCGTATGTCCATCACAATCAAAAAAAGAGATTTTCTCCGGATTTAATCTTTGATCTGCTTTAACTCTGAGCCTGGCTAATTCAATTACATCAGGAGAAAGATCAAATCCGTACACAGTGAAACCACTTCTATTGAGAAATTCAGAAATCCAACCAGTTCCACAAGCGAAATCTAGAATATTTTTATTGTTATCATGTTCTTTTATGCATGACACCATAATTGAAAAATCAAAAAGCAAACGGGAAATTGCACGTTTAGAAGAAAACGGCTCAGTTACCCCAGGATTATGTAAAAAATCAATCATAAAAATAGATTATTAAAAGAATCAAAGCTACTGAGTAAATAAAATATGAAAACTTTTAAACATTAAGCCCAGCGATCTTCCGTCTCCTGTATCCGGTACATGCAAAGATCCATTATAATTTATAAGAAATTGATGATCTCCTTCTTCAAGAATAGGAGATAAAAAAGGAACCGGATTAATACTAATACTCGAAGAAAATACTGTTTTACCGTCAAGGATAATAGTTGTCTTCGCATCTTGAGCTTGCCAGTTACCGATAAGAGAATAAAATAAAACTTTTTCCCCTTTAGGTACTACAATAGTTATTGCCCCTGTTTTTTGAGTCAACCAGGCTAAATGATCTTTATCATAGTTCTCTATCTGAGAAAAACCACTGAATAAAGAACTAATAAGAAATGTATGTTCCCATGGTGCCAAATTTTCAACCCAGTCAAGATCATATAGTGGCACACTATCCATTGCGTCTAGCTCAATAGTCTGAAAATGTGAAATAAAGCGAGCCTGAGGTTGTGGAACGGAATTAAAAAATCTGGTTAAAAATTTAGCAGAATTGAAGCCAGAGAATAAAGCTATACAACTTATCATAATTAAGACTAATATTTTGCTAAATTTTAAGATCTTAGATCTTTTTAAGTTTAGCCACAATATAAATAATGAAATGGCAAAAAGAGGAGACGTCCAAGAAGATATTTTGAATAGCATATAGTTTTGGTTCGGAGATCTAGCTATCGCTGTTGATACAAGCGTGACAAAATAAATAACAAAAAGCCATAATAAAATAAATTTTATCACAATTGATACTCTATAGGAACTATCACTGTTTACAATTTTTTTTAAAAAATAAATATTTAATACAATCAACAAAACAAGAAAAATAAAAAGAAAAATAAAACCATACAATTCATAAGAAATATTACCGATAAGATTTGAAGCAATATTAAATAAATTTGGATGAAAATCGTTACCTAGAGGCCAATATCCAACGGCAGCCTTACCTTGTCCAAGTAAATAATTTAAAAAAATATCAAATTTTAAAATAAATATAGGCAAAATACCCAAAGAAAGGGTAGCTAGCATTTTTAAAAAAAATTTAATTTCAATATTCTCAAACCAAAAAAAGGAAATTATTACAAATAGAGGTAA
Source organism: Candidatus Peregrinibacteria bacterium RIFOXYB2_FULL_32_7 (assembly GCA_001787465.1). GTDB lineage: Bacteria > Patescibacteriota > Gracilibacteria > UBA1369 > GWF2-33-10 > OXYB2-FULL-32-7. Next base: position 4,919 of record MFXJ01000040.1, read on the forward strand.
CATTAAAATCAATTCCGTATAGCTTACAAATAATATAAAGGTCAAAGCGCAAAGTCTCCAGAAATCTATCCATTTCCAGTTTATATGATTAAGATAGATAATTTCTGCCACAATACTAACTAACAAAAAGATACCTAAAGCTGCATTGAGTTGGCCAGCTAATGTTAAACTTTCTAAATAATATGCCCCTGGTAATATCAATAGAAACGGTATAATTTCAAATAATTTTGAAATCGTTTGCTTTTGAAATCGATTTGGATTGATTCTCCAAAATTGTACGAAAGTAAATAATGAATAAAGGAGAATATGTCTCTGAACCGTTCCCAAATTAATACTCACTCCTACAAGATTATTCAACCAGCCTAAAGCAGAAGTAGCTGCTCGAGCATATGGCATCCATAAAAACGCCAAAGGTTCTATAGCCCCCTTTAATACATTAAAATGCATTTTTACCCAATCAGAATTCATAGCCCACGCCATGTCCATAGAATAATGTTTTGGATCTACAGGTCCAAGAAAAATTGGAATAATATAAAGACTTATGTAAATTAATAAAATGATTATTGTAAAAATTATTAAAGGTTTTACAAATTTCCAATTTTTCGAAATATATTGGAATAAAAGGGCATAACCTACAATAAGAATTGCTATCAGCAAAGCAACTAAAGCATCTGTAGGCAATTGTATCCACCTCATAATCACAAAAAACACTAGATACAAAATTAATCCAGAATATATAACGTCAGTCAAAATATTAGCATTATATTTTTTAGTGATAAAAAGAGTACTAATGCCTGCAAAACCATATATTACAAAAATATAAACGGAGCTTTCAACAACCAAAGGTAAAATAAAAGAAAAAAAATGACTCATTATTTAATAAATTAAAAAATTTATTTTCAATTTTTATAAAATTAAAGCAATAAAATGTTATCATAAAAATGACTGAATCCAATATGAAATTTTTAATCCTATACCATTTTTAATAAATTAAGAATAATCAATAAAGAATTCTTGATTATTCATCTTAATCAATGCAATAATACATCTAAATTTATAAAACAGTTGAATTCATTTTACAACTTTAGATTATGATAAATAAAAGAAAATTACGTGCACTTTTTTTAAAAACACTTCGTAAATCTTTAGGCAATAATATTTATCTTTTTATATGGAAAATTTGGCGAGTTTTAAAAAAATTAATTCAAATCATAAAATCACTTTTCATATCACAAAAAGCAATCGAGGAATTTAATATTTCAAAAAATGCAAAAAAAATTATTCAAAAAAATTTAGGAGTAAATATAATAGGATATATCAATGCTGAATCTGGTGTAGGTGAGCTTTCTCGTGGGATTATAAAATCTGTACAGGCAAGTGGAATGCCTTTTTCGCTATGTAATCTATATCAAGAATGGACAAGAGAAGGTGATAAAACATATACAGACTTTAGTGATAATTTACCTTATGATATTAATCTTATAGTTGCGAATGCTGACATGATGCCGTTAGTTTACAAACAACTTGGAAAAGAAAAATTCATAGGTAAATATAATATAGGAGTATGGGCATGGGAACTCATGAAATTCCCTGATATATGGTTAAGTGCTTTTAAACTTGTAGATGAAATTTGGACTATTTCTAAATTTTGCAAACAAGCTATTTCACAAGCTACATTAAAACCTGTTATTAATATTCCAATACCCGTAGAATTCAAAATTGATAAAAAATATACTCGTCAGTTCTTTGATATTCCAAAAAATATTTTTGTTTTTCTATATGCTTTTGATGGTTTGTCATATATAGAAAGAAAAAATCCTTTTGCGGTAGCAAAAGCTTATGCGAAAAATTTTAAAAAAAATAAAGATACGATATTGATTATAAAATGTCACCAAGTCACAAAAGATCAACTTAATATACTCAAAAAAATATTGGAAGAGTGTCAGTATAAATTTATTACCGATTATATGAATCGTGATATTGTTCTTGGTCTTCTAAATTGTTGTGATTGTTATATATCTTTACATCGTGCTGAAGGATTTGGATATATGATTGCAGAAGCAATGTTTCTTGGTAAACAAGTTATTGCAACTAATTGGTCTGGCAACCTTGATTTTATGACTCCCGAAAATAGTAATCTTATAAATTATAAATTAGTAAAAATTAAAAAAGATGCTGGTCCTTATAAAAAAGGCAATTTATGGGCAGAAGCCAATATTAAGGATGCTTCAAGAAAAATGCTATCTGTATTTAAAAATAATAATTTCAGTCTTCCTCTGTGCGGTCAACGTACAATACATAAATTATATTCTATCAAAAATACCGCACAAAAAATTAATTCTCGGTTACTTCTCGTCTATAAAACCAAATTTGAAAAAACTATACTTCATTAAGGAATAATTTGCGAAACCTAATTAATTAAATTATCTATGTTTATGAAGTATATGCCGCAAAGCAATAATAAATATAAAATCTCAAATTATTGCTTTATGCGGTATAACTAATTTTGTGTTAACCACGTCAATTCATTACTTTCAGCAATATAAAATGTTGATACAGCCATTTCGAATATATCTCCTTTGAATTGAAAAGTAATATCATTCGCTCCATCTCTATTCAGAGCTCCTACTGTAACTAAATAATTATTAGGAATTAAAGGTTCTGTTATAACATTATTATACAATACTCCATTAACTACAGATGTTATTGTGCCTGCAGTAACATCAACAGAAACAGCTAATTTTATATCTTCACCATTCTTAACTATATAAGGAAGATTATAAGTAACATAACCAGTTTTAGTTGAATAAAAAATTTGTGGCTCTCCTGTATATAAAAGTCTAACACTCCAATTAACATTTAGTGCCGGTATATTTTGCTGTTTTGTTATAAGTACAAGAACTGGCTTATTTGGATCTCCTAACCCTGTCGTTACAAAATGCGCATAAAATGTTAATTTATCTGTAGCATCCAAACTACCATTTTCCTGACCTACACCCAAATATCCTGCCCCATTAAATTCTAAAACATCATTTGTAATAATAGTATCTCCAATCTTAGTAGCATTATTACCGTTACTACTTGCATCATATACCGTTACAGGATCTATAAATGGACTAACGTAATAAAGAGAACTAATTTCATACAAATCCTTCTTTTCATTACAATTATTATCCACCCCATCAATAACTTCTTCAGCGTCTGGGTTTATCCCCGCATTCCCATCATCACAATCCCCACCAGCCTCCGTATATCCATCGGAATCGGCATCCTCTCCTTGAGGATAAGAACTAGAATTATTAGGATCTGTACCGTTAGCTATTTCAACTCCATCACTATAACCATCGGAATCGGTATCAGAATTTAATGGATTGGTATGCGTATTCGCAAGTTCAATATTATCATCTAATCCGTCGCTATCTGTATCTCGTTTCAATGGATTTGTCCCGATATTATTTACTTCAACTCCATCATTCAAAGTATCTCCATCTGTATCTTGTTTCAAAGGATCTGTCTTTGTAGTATTCACTTCTGTTCCATCACCTAAACCATCTCCGTCTGTATCTTGTTTCAAAGGATCTGTCTTTGTAGTATTCACTTCTGTTCCGTCACCTAAACCATCTCCGTCTGTATCCTGTTTCAAAGGATCTGTATGCATTGTATTAATTTCTGTTCCATCATTCAAACTATCTCCATCTGTATCTTGTTTTAATGGATCAGTTTTCGTGGTATTTATCTCTTTTCCATCATCTAAAGTATCTCCATCTGTATCTTGCTTTAATGGATCAGTTTTTGTGGTATTTACTTCTTTCCCATCATCTAAACCATCTCCATCTGTATCTTTTACTAAAGGATTTGTATTTATGGTTTTTACTTCTATTCCATCACTCAAAGCATCTCCATCCGTATCAGCATTAGATGGACTTGTATTAAAATCATATTCTTCCATTTCACTTAAACCATCGCCATCATAATCTCCAGAATCACAGGCGTCTCCGGTGCCATCACTATCAACATCTCTCTGATCTGGATTATATATTGCTGGACAATTATCGATATCATCATCAACTCCATCAGCATCATTATCATTAAATATATTGATAATAACATCTTTCTCAAATAAATTATCTTCTTGATTTGCTTCGTTATAAATCTGATCTGAATTAATTACTACTTGAACAAACATCGACTGAGCAGTTGAAGGTATACCAAAAAAATTCGTAATATCACTTGAATAAACAAAACCTATAGGTCCAAAAAGACAAATATCATAAGAATCGCCTGAAACTTCAGGCAAAGGCTTCATAGTAGAAGACGAATCGCCATTAATAACTTGTGTTATCCCGTTAGCGGTAATTTCAAAACGTAAAATTATCTGATCATTAAGGATATCTCCTAAATCATAATACACTCTAAATTTATTAA
>MFXJ01000041.1:0-9608 GCA_001787465.1 Candidatus Peregrinibacteria bacterium RIFOXYB2_FULL_32_7
ACGAAAGATCATATAAAAGATTACTAATATTAGTGTTTAAAGTAAGATTATCGCCCATAGATTTTTTGTACCCGAGAATCTGTTTAGGAGAATCATTTTCTTCACTGCTATATACAGCCAAATAATATCCTTCTTTGCTTTGTAAATAATAACTTCCGAAATAATTACCTTTATAACCTACTTGTTTCCCAAATTCAATAATAGATCGAATTTTGCTATCATACATATCCAAAACCAGAGGAAAACCATCAAGTTTTAATGATACATGCCCATCACTTTGAATATAATCGCCGATTTGTAATCCGTTCACTTGAACTAATTTTTGTAAAATTAAAGTGATTTCATCACAATCAAGATTTGGATATGTTTGCTTAATTTTTTTAGCAAAAAATAAATTTTGCCAAGCAATTTTTATCGCATAATTATAATCATTAGGCGATTTTATTTTTAAATCCTCAAAGTATTTCTTTGCTTCAGGGAAACTATTTCCAAATACATATTTTTCTTTTTCAGAAAATGATTGATCTTTATTTTCTTGTTCAAATTCTTTTTTTATATTCGCAAGAAATCGTTCGTGATATATTAAAATACCCTCTATTTGTTTAGGCTTATCTACATGATGAATAGCAAAAACAAGATAATCAGCGTATCCTTCTTGATTCAATATTTTTAAATTTTCTATATATTCAGTTCTTCTCGGATCTCCTTGAGGCAATTGCACAATCTCAAATAGATTATTTTGCGCTAAATACTTTCTTACTTCTCTATCAACTTCTTTTTTCCATTCAGGAGAAAGATATTGTAAAACTTCAACTTTCGCGCCAAGAACTGGAATGTTTTTAGCTTTAGCGTATTCAGCAATCGCTTTCAAAATTGTTTGTCTTGGATTGTCAGTAGATTTAGCTATTGTTAAAATATCTAGCGCTTCTTTTACCATTTTAGACTCAGCATCTTTTAATTGACTAAAATCATTTTCCTGCACTTTTAGTTTCTCATCTTGCACTGTTGATAATTCTGCAAACTCTTGTTGAAGATCATTAGACATTTTTTTGTTTTAAATCTTATAATTATAACATAAATTTAAATGTAAATCATTTTTTTTGTAACTGCTCACTGCTTTTTTAGGATCAAGCGAAAAATAGTTTGAAGAAAAATATTAAGTAGTTCATTAAAAGAATCCGCCCTGCCTCTTCCCCAATCGAGTCGAGGACAAGCCTTTTTACATTTTTGGTTTTAAATTTATCTTTGATTATCTAAATAAATTAATTTTTTTTAAATAAAGGAGGGAATCTAAAAAAATTCTTTTATCTTTTTATAAATTTAATTAAAATTTTTCAATATTTTATTGTTTGTTAATTTGAGTATTTTTAAATCAATTATTTCTTACATTTTATAAGTTCATCATTATCATTCATAATAAATAAAAAGCATTTCATAGACTCTCCCCTTTTTAGAAAGGGGAGACGGAGAGGATTCTTTATCTTAATTAGTATTTATTTAAAGCTATTTTAAATTAATCTTTTATGAATTTACAAAAAAATTCAAACTATTTTTCGCTTGATCCGGTTAGTGAGTTTTTACGCAAGAAAAAGTTGACTTATTTAAAAAGACAAGTTAAACTATATTTCTCTTAAATTTAGTAATAATTTATACTTTATGAATAAACAAAATACGAATGAACAAGACCTTACGGATGAACAAAGATTTATGATACGAAATTTTATGGATATACAAGCTCCTTCAGAATTTGAACAATTTTTAAATAGAGAGGCTCATGGTGATAATAGAAAAGCAGAAGCTTGGTTTCAAGCTCAATATTGCAGTTTAATGAAAAAGGGGGCTAACTCAAGAGGTAAGAGAAGCGTATGCTCAATTATTTAGAGCAAATGGAAGAGATCATTTTGCTGATAAATTAATGAATTGGGCGGCAACACCAGAAAGAGAATCATTTACTACTAGAAGACTAATTTCAGATAGACGAAAAACAGAAGCAGCATACTCTCTTAGAGAGTTAGGGATCATCTGATTTTTAGTTTTTAGATATTTTTTAATAGGAAATATTAATAAGTATAAAGGGAATAAAACCAAATTAGTATCGTAACTATATTAGGTGGGATGAATTTTAGACATTTATATAGTTTAGCCAGTGGATTAGGATTAATAGAAGAATTAAAATGGACATCTAGAGGTAATATGTAAAGAAATTTTAAAGGGGTTAAAAATAGTAATGCTTTTTTACTCTTTACCCCCCTACACACTATAAAAAAGCAAAAACGAATAAATTTCAATTTATAAATTCTACATTAATACATTATACTCTCGTTGTAATGTAGAATTTCATTAAATGAACTATAAAGAACTTTCTGAAATTGTTCAAAAGAAACAAAAAACCGTTTCTATGTTTTTTTCAAGGCATAAACTTTCTATTAAGGATATTCAGGATATCCAATTTTATATTGATTATGTCGAAAAAGGGAAAAGACTTGAAAGTGGTAATCGTAGTACAGATCATTTAAAATCGTATCAATTTACTGCAAATAATAATCGCCCAGCTACAATAAATTTTTTTAAACATTATTTAAAATAGAATAACGATACGTTAAATAGTAATTTTCTGTTAAATTTAGTATCAAAAATATGTATTATGTTAAATGACGAATTTAAAAAAGCAACCTATGCTCCAAACTCTTTTATCAAAAGTTATTCGAACCACAAATCAGCATATAAAACAGCTTAAAGAGATGGGGATTTTGACGGTGGCTGATTTGCTTTTGTATTTCCCCCGTGGATATGAGGATGAGAGTGATTTTCGTACTATTATTGAGTTGTCTTTGGATGAAGTTAATGTGGTGAAAGGAGTGATTAGCAATATTTCGACGCGGTATGTGAAAAATGGAATGGCTCTTACTACTGCTTTACTTACTGATAAAACCGGATCAATTGAAGCTACTTGGTTTAATCAGACTTATATTAGTAAGCAATTAAAAGGTGGAGATGAAATAATTTTAACTGGAAAAATTAAAATGAACCAGGGCCGAGCCGTTTTTTCTTCGCCAAAATTTGAAAAAGTAAAAGATGAGCAAGTGCAAACAGGCAGGATTGTACCGAAATATTATCAAGCTGATATTAAAGATTCAAAATATAAAATTTCATCAAAGTGGCTGAGAGAAAAAATTCAACCAATTCTTTATCTAGCTGATTTTTTTGAAGAATATTTGCCGGAAAATATTTTAGATGAAAATGATCTGCTTTCTTTTAAGGAGGCTGTAAAGCAAGTTCATTATCCTGATAGTGAGGAAAGTTTGGGAAAAGCGAGAGAAAGATTAGGATTCGATGAGCTTTTTATATTACAGTTTCGAGCTTTGCAAAAAAAGAGAGATTGGCAGATGTCTTGGCTGACTGAAAATCGTGATAAAATTTTAATTAGTGAAAAACTTTTAGCTAAATTTTTAGTTAAATTACCTTTTAAGTTCACTAACGCGCAAACCAAAGCTTTGGAAGCAATTTTGGCTGATTTGAAAAAGCCGTATCCAATGTTGCGTTTGATTCAGGGCGACGTTGGGTCAGGAAAAACAGTGGTGGCGGCCGCAGGATCGCTTTTAGCAATTTTGAGTAATGAAAATTTAAAAAATTATGAAAGACCACAAGTTTGCGTGATGGTTCCAACAGAAGTTTTGGCTAAACAGCATTACAAAACTTTTTCAAAATTATTTAATTCTTTTGATATTCGAGTTGAACTGCTTGTCGGATCTTTTACCCAGAAACAAAAAAAATCGATTGTTGAAAACATGAAATTGGGGCTAACTGATATTGTGATTGGGACTCATGCGCTTATTCAGGAACATGTTGATTTTAAAAATTTAGCTTTAGCTATTGTTGATGAACAGCATCGATTTGGCGTAAAACAAAGAGAATATTTAGCGCAATTTGGTCATCCGCATCTTTTGTATTTAACGGCAACACCGATTCCAAGGACTTTAGCTTTAACAATTTATGGAGATCAGGATATTTCGGTAATTGATGAAATGCCACCCGGAAGACAAGAAATTATCACTAGGATTGTCCCTGAACACAAAAGGCAGGATGCTTATCGATGGATTGAAGAGCAGGTCAAAAAAGGTCGGCAGGTTTTTATTATTTGTCCCTTGATTGACGAATCAGATAAATTAGCTTTCAAAGCGGTTACTGAAGAGTTTAAGCGTTTAAAAGAGCAGTTTTTTTCAAATTTAAGATTAGGTTTATTGCATGGAAGACTTTTACCGCAGGAAAAAGATCAAGTAATGAGTGAATTCTCTGATGGCCATATTGATATTTTAGTTTCAACTTCAGTTATTGAGGTCGGAATTGACGTTCCGAATGCTTCAATTATGTTGATTGAAGGAGCGGAACGATTTGGTCTATCGCAATTACATCAATTCCGAGGGCGGGTTGGCAGAGGAGAGCATCAATCATATTGCTTTTTATTCACAGATTCAGATAGTGTGAATAATATTAAAAGACTTAAAGCGATGGTTCAGCACGCTAGTGGTTTTAAATTATCTGAAATAGATTTAGAATTGCGCGGACCAGGAGAAGTTTATGGTGTTAAGCAAAGTGGCATTCCAGATCTAAAAATGGCGAATTTAAGTGACAGTAAATTAATTGAAAAAGCTAGATCCGCGGCTGAAAAATTTATTAAAATTGATCCGGATTTAGAGAAGTATCCAAAGTTGCGAAAAAAGTTTGAAGAATTTGGGAAAGAAAGGGAAGGGTATTTTGCTTAATTTTCTTGCATTTGTATTTTGAATGAGATACAATATTTATGTTCTAAGTGTATTATAATTTTTGATTTTTATGTCAGTAATTAAAATAAAAAAAACGGCTATGATAAGAGCAAGAATTGACCCGCAATTAAAAAGCGATGTTGAAGAGATTTTTATAGAACTTGGCGTAACAGAAAGCCAAGCTATAAATATGTTTTATAAACGAGTTAAATTAAAAAAAGGATTTCCTTTTGAGCTTAGAGTTAAAGATGAGGATGAGGATGATTATGTTTGCTCTTATGGGTATAATCATAAACTTAATGTTAAGACTAAAAAAGCTTTTGAAGAGACCGACAGAGGAGAAAATCTCGTTAAATGTAAGGATTTGGGAGATTTTTTTAAAAAGCTTGAAATATGAAACAAATAATTTTTAGGAAGCAATTCAAAAAAGAACTTAAAAAATTTAAACAATCAAATCAAAAAATTGATAAATTAAAATTATACTACTCCGCTTTTAAATTTTAAAATTAAGTAGTATATGCTCCGAAGCTTATATTATTTATTTTATAAGGTAAATAAACAATATTATAAAGCTACGTAGCATTATACAATTTTAAATTATTAAAGCGTAGGAGTATATTAATGACTTTTTTAATACAAGGAGAAAAATTACCTGACATATATAAAGATCATAAATTAAAAGGTAAATTTAAGAATAAACGAGAATGTCATATCGAACCAGATTGGCTTTTAATATATGAATTTGGAGAGAATTATGTTATTTTCGAAAGAATTGGGAGCCATGCGGAACTTTTTGAATAAATCAAAGATCATATACTGTCTTTGCGCCTTCTTGCCAATAATCAGGAGCAGTGCCTTCGCCATTTTCAAATGAATAGTAATATTTATGATTAGCTACTCCCCAATATTCAAGAACAGGGAACTCTGCATATTTATAGTAATCATAAGTTCCTAATTCGTCATTTTCGTAGGTGTAACAGGTTCCGTCATCATAACATACATCTCCATAGGTTGCGTCTATCGGCATCCAAAATTCACCTGTCCATACTTCAGTCCATAAATGACCGCCAATAGCCATTGGTCCGCGACCAAATTTTACCGTGCCTAAAGCCACTCGGACATGATCTTCTGGATATAGGCCTGAGGCGATAATTAGAGAAGCAAAAGTATTTCCTTGGTCGTCGCAATCACCGGTATTATCTTCGCAAATCATATTTGTGGAAAAAGTAGGGGAGTCTTTCAAAAATTGTTCTGGAGTCTCAAAATAATCATCACATCCAAATAAAGTTGTATCTGATTGCCAGTGATTTTTTTGCATAAATTTATAAAGAGATTCAATATCATTATATTGGCTGGCTACTTCTTGTACTTTGGCATTATTTGGCGTTATGTAGTTCATAGCATATTTAGTATATTCAGTTGCGCTCATTGATGGAGAACAGCTTTTAACCATTGGATCAATATTACAAGTTGCGTTTGTGCTGTCATAAGTTTCCTTTTCATCTTGCTCTGAAGATTCTGATTGGTCTTGTTTTGCTAAACAATTTTCATAAGCTATTTCTGCAGATTCACTATCAAATTTTTCTTCAACAAGCGTTTTCAATTCTTCGCAATTTGTTGGAATATCAAAAACGATTTGATCATAACCTCGTTCTTCAAACATCACTTCCATATCGTCTTTGATTAGCTGTCTCATTGATTGAAGAGCAATTTTGTCAGTTCTTGGAAAAGCTGTGACTAAACATTCTGCAGGATTAACATCTAATTTTGCAATATTTTCCTCGGTCATGAATTGATTAAGTAAGGTATAAGTTATTAAATTAATTTCTTTAGCAAGCGTCGCATCTCCTTCAGCATTTGTAGTTGCTAAAGCTTTGTAGCTTTCAATATCACAAGTTTCAGTATTATTAACTAATAAAGTATAAAGTACGGCGTTTTCCTCTTCTGTCTTTTTGATATCATTTTTTATGTTTTGAATTTTTGATTGATTAAGTCTTGTTGCGATATCGGTTTCTCCGTTTTCGGAAATAGACTCTTTACAGCCTGCCGCAAGAATTAAAGTAAATAATAAAGTGAAGGTTAAGAAAAATTTTGTAATTTTCATAAAATGAAGACAAAGAATAAAGACGAAAGTTTTTTCTAGGCAAAAGTTTAGAACTATTTACAAGATAATACAAGATCCTTATGACTTTGAGAAATGATCGTATCCTTGAGGTAAAGGAGATTTTTTACCGTTTGAGATTAGGTGTAGGCCTTGGAGTTTTGGGGTAATTTGACCAACTTGAAAAATTTTTAATTTTGTTTCAGATTTGATCTGGGATTTAATTTTTAATTTTTGATAATTTTTTTTTGAGATTGTAAAACATAATTCGAAATCTTCACCACCTGATAATGCCCATTTATATGGATCTTTTTTCAAAAAAAATCCCATTTCTTTTGTAGTTTTTGAAAGCGGAATTTTTTCTTTGTAAATTATGGCTCCGGTTTTGCTTTCATCGCAGATGTGCCTGACTTCTGAGGCTAAACCATCAGAAATATCGATCATTGCTGAAGCATAATTTTTTAAAATTAATCCAGCATCTAAACGAGAAGAAGGTTCAAGATGGTTTTTTAAAAATTGTCGATTCGTATTTTTTCCAAATTTTCTTAAATATTCTAAACCTGCAAAAGAAGCACCTAGATTTCCAGTAACGCAAATTAAATCGCCTTCTTTGGCTCCGGATCTTTGGATGCAGTATTTTTTTTCTACTTCGCCGATAACAGTTAGGTTGATACAGACTAGGTCGCCATGAGTTAGATCGCCACCGATTAATGTGATTCGTAGTTTTTTGTTCCAAAAATTCATTCTTTTTTTAATTCCTTGGTAAAAGTCTTTTATGAATTTGATTTCATCTACTTTTGGCGATAAACAGAGTGATACTAGGATGTATTTTGGGGCTCCACCCATAGCCGCTATATCGCTTATTGAGGCTTCGAAACATTTAATGCCGATTTGTTTTGCTGAACTCCATTTTAGAGAAAAATGATCTCCTTCAATAAACATATCAGTGCTAATGATTTCATAATTTTTCCCTCTATCAATAATCGCGCAATCATCGCCGATGCCTTTAATCAGTTGCAGATCAAAATTTTGAAAGCTTTTATTTATTTGAGAAATAATGGAAAGCTCGGACATATTTTATGAAAAAGGAAACCAATCTACTAATATTTAAATTCAGCACTAGTTTCCAAAACTTTTTGACTTTGTTTTTTTGCAAAAGTTTTTAATTTGCTACTCATTTCGTTGTCTCCATTTCCAATAATTCGGAGCGCTTGTAAGGCCGCATTCTCTGCTCCTGCTTTGCCGAATGAAATTAATACCGCGTGAGTATCGAAATTTGCGACGAATTTTTGATGTAAATGGATCATTTTTTCATCATCCAGTTCGTCAAAATAAAGCAAAATTGGACCTAAATGTTGGTTTTGATATTCTTTGATGCCATGTTCAATTTGTTCCATTTCTTCTTGACCGCAAACTTCGATTATACTTAGCAAAGGATTATTTAAGAGATCAGCGTGAGTTTCTTTTATTTCAAAATCAAAATATTCAAATTCAGCTAATTGATTTTTTATTATTTCTAAATGTTTTTTGGCATAGATGTTAATTTTTGGATTTTTACTTGCCGGCAATGGAACAGCATAAAATTTAGCGAGTTTTTCTAAATAAAATTTATCTTTAACTCCTAAATTTGATAAGGCGGCTAAAACAGAATTTCGCGCGCTTTGTTCGCCATTGCCCGGAGCAACTGATAATGGACAGCCTCCTGGCATTCTGATTTGAGATAAAAAAGCATCGCATCCATTCATAATTGATCCTTTAACTGTAATTCCAATTACTGGTTTTATTGTTTGTGAGGCGAATGTTCCTTGTAAATGCGCGCTTGCTCCAGCCGCGGTAATTATTACTACTGGAAAATTTTTTTCATCGGCTGAATCTATAACCGCATGCATTACTTTTGGGATTCTATGAGCTGAGGCAACTCCAGCTTCGATTTTATCTTTTGGAATGGCTAAATTTTTTAAAATTTCAATTCCTGGCATAATTTGTTTCCAGTCGCTATTTGAGCCTGTAATTATGGAAATTTGAGATTGAAGATTTTGGAAAGGGAAGTCCATTGAGGGAAAAAGTATTTAATAGTAGGTTTGATGAATATGGTGGGCGATCGTGGACTTGAACCACGGACCTCTACATTATCAGTGTAGCGCTCCCCGCCCGTACCGAACGAACAAAATAATATTTAAATTTTCTTAAAGTCGGTACGTTCGGGCGGGTAACCAGCTGAGCTAATCGTCCGAATTTTTAAATAAAAGTGAGTGAAGACATTATGGTGGGCGATCGTGGACTTGAACCACGGACCTCTACATTATCAGTGTAGCGCTCTAACCAGCTGAGCTAATCGCCCGAATTTCTAAATAAATTTTTTCTAAACTTTCTTCCAGTAGCAGATTTTAGATATTTTTCTTTACTCCTAGCTTCAATTCTTGTATCAAATTTTTCTGTATAAATAATTTTCCAAGGGGTTTTAGATTTTGTAGATTTTACTTTTTTATTATTATGATAATTAAGTCTTAAATCAAGATTTTGTGTGAAACCAACATATTGTGATTTGTCTTTTAAACTTTCTAGTATGTAGACATGAAACATTAATAGATTTTAGTTTTTATGTGACTTGAACCACGGACATCTATATTATCAGTGTAGCGCTCCCCGCCCGTACCGAACGAACAAAATAATATTTAAATTTCCTTAAAGTCGGTACGTTCGGGCGGGTAACCAGCTGAGCTAATCGCCCGAATTTCTAAATA
>MFXJ01000041.1:9659-13586 GCA_001787465.1 Candidatus Peregrinibacteria bacterium RIFOXYB2_FULL_32_7
AATTCGCGAATGAAAAGATAACAAAGAAGTGGATGAAACTCAAGCTTTTGTTGGAAAATTTTTTATAAATTTATAAAAAATTTTGTATTTCTAAAATAGTAGAGTATAATAATTACTGTTTAAAATTTTGCAATTAATTTATTTATTATGGCTGATAATCAAACGCAATCATTTAGTGGACAGAATGCTGGTACACCGCCACCACCTCCTCCTCCAAGTGGTAATTCTACTGGTTATATTTTTGGTGAACTCGCAGATAAGCTTTTTGCAGAAAATCCACCAAAAATTATTATTCTTGAGCATCCAAATACTACATTTGATGAAAAAAAGTTTTTACGATGCTTGGCTGGTTCTATTTCGCTTTTATGGCAGGAAAAAGCAAAAATTATTGAAAGCGTTCCAAAATTGAGCCAGTATCAGATTGATGAATTACAAAGAATTTTAAATGAAGAAACTGATAAATTTAAAGAATTATCAGCAGAACATGGCGATCAGTTAAAACAATTAGAACAAAAACATTTGGATGAATTTAGGCAAATAGAAACAATGATGGCTGAAGATGAGCAGGAAGGTCAGGCAGACGAACAGGCTGATCAGATTAGAAAGAATTTAGGACTTAATTGATAGATTTAGTCTAATTGTGAATTGTGAATTATGAATTATGATTTTTTTAAATCTGCTTCAGTTAAAGTTATTTTTTTAATTTTTACGGCAGTTTTTTTTGTCTCATTGATGTTGATTGAGATTTTTACTGAGGCTTTTTTTACTAAAAATTTAAATAAAATATTTTTTGAACCCGAAGAGAATGAAAAAGTTTTACGTATTGCTTATTCAGCGGATTTTTCCGACTTAAGTCCAATTTATTTTAATGCAGTGAATCGAAGTATCCTTTCCAATGTTTATGAGCCTTTGATTAAATTCGATCCGTATCTGCAAATTAAATCAGGTTTAGCTTTGAAATGGGGAGTGCTTGACGATCAATTGACATGGAAATTTGTTCTTCGTGATGGAGTTAAATTTCATAATGGAGAAATTTTAAAATCGCAAGATATTTCAGATACTATTGAAATGATAAGAAGATCAAGAAAATCTGAATTAAAGGCTTTTATCGCTAATATTGATAATATTGAGATAATTGACGATCAGATTTTTCATTTTATTCTAAAACAAAAAGATCCGTTTTTTCTTTCTAAATTAACAACAATCTTGATTTTTAAACAAGATGGAGATGATTTGTTGGGAACAGGATTTTATAAAATAAAATCTTTTGATCCCAAAAAAGTCGAACTCCAAATAGCCAATGAATCTTTTATGGATAGGGTGAATTTTCAGGAATTAATTTTTCAAGTCATAGAAAATCCTGAAGACAAAGTGAAAGCCTTGGAAAATAAGACAATTGATATTGTTGTGCATCTGCCTGTAAGTTACCCAGAAACTTTGGTAAGCGAAAATAAAGTTCAAGTAATGAAATTTCCTGCTTTAGAAACTTATTTTTTGGGTTTTGATATAGAAAATAGTGTTTTTAAAGATATAAGATTGCGTGAGGCTATTTCTTTTGCACTTGATAAAATTCAGATGGAAGCGCTTGGAGGTGGGGCAGTTGAAGCGGCAAATCAATTTGCTTCAGCTGGTGTGTTTGGTTTTAATCCAAAAATTTCTTTACAGGAGTATGATCTTAATAAAGCCACAGTGTTTTTTCGAGAAGTTGAGCCTTTGAAGAGAATTGAGCTCAATTTAGATATCCCTGAAAATTTATCTTCTCTTGGTGAGTATATAAAAAACCAGCTTTATAAAATCGGTTTTGATGTCAGTGTAAATCTTTTTTCTAATCAAGAACTTTTGGATAAAATTGCCAAAGGCAAAAGTGATTTTTATTTGCTTGGTTGGAAGCATGAACTTGGAGATATTAATGATTTTTTAATTAATATTGTGCATACAAAAAAAGATGATTTTGGTTTTTTAAACGCTGGATATTATGAAAATAAAATTGTAGATGCTTGGATTCAGACAGCGCAAGCAACTTTAGACGATAAAGAACGGCAAAGTTTAATGCAAAATATTATGAAATACATTGTAGAGGAAGATTATTGGGGAATCCCGCTTTTTAATATGCAAGTTTTATATGGAGTGCAAGAAAATATCAAATTCCAACCGAGATATGATGGATATATTGTGGGGGAGGAAGTATCTATGCTATAATAAATAGATAATATTATAGCTTTTTTGATTTTATGATATTCCATTCGCTTAAATTTAAGATGATTTTGGCGGCTAGTTCGCTTGTAATATTGATTTTGAGTTCACTTTCTGGGATCTTTATTTATAATAAAATTAATGAATTAACGCGTGAAATTTATTTGAATGGTCGGAATTTTGCTGAGTTGACTGCTTCTCAAATTGCTAAATTTAATGATTTATATTTGGAAGAGGGAAGTTTTTTAGCTTTTAATAAGGAAATGAAAGAAATTTTCAGTAAGAATTTAGATATTAAGAAAATTGAGCTTTTCTCCTACCAAGGAACGATAATTTATGATTCTGAAAAAGAAAAAAATCAGCAATATTCAGGTCCAGCTCGGACTTTTGATGATCAAAAACTTTTGAATCAAATTCAGTCTCAAAATATATCTTTGATTAATGAAGATAATAAAATTGTGTTTTTAAAGAAAAATATTCATGGGGAATTTAACTTTGTTGATGAGAATGAGCAGAAATTAAGTGATTTTGATGAAAAAGCTCGTGTTTTGAGTATTGTTGCGCCTTATGATAATCGATTAGCGGTAAAATATGAACTTTCTTATGAAACTTTGAATGAAAAAGTGTGGGAAATGATTTTTCAGACTTTAATTGTGATGGGAATAGGTTTGTTTATTTCGATTTTTGTTTCTTATATTTTTTCTTCCCGAATCGTTAAACCGTTAAAAGTTTTAACTCAAGGTGTGCTTACTATTACTCAAGGAGATTTTAAAAAACAAGTTAATATTAAAACTAAAGATGAGGTTGGGGTTTTGGCGCGATCTTTTAATAACATGGCTTTGCAATTAGATGAAAGTACTAAGGCGATGCTTTTTCAAGAACGAATTTCCAAAGAATTTGAACTTGCATCAGATATTCAGAAAATGATTTTGCCAAAAGATGTGCCAAAAGTTAATGGTATTGATATTGCCGCTGGACTTATTCCAGCTGAAGCGATTGGTGGTGATCTTTTTGATTTTATACAGGTTGATGATGATAATTTAATTTTATATGTTGGTGATGTGACTGGTCATGGTGTGCCTTCAGGGTTAGTTGTATCGATTGCGAATGCTGTTGTGTTTAGTCATATGGAAGAAAAAGATATGTCAAAAATTTTATCTACAACAAATGCGGTTTTAAAAGCAAAGACTTTACCTAATATGTTTTTGACTTTACTAATGATGAATTGGCAAATTTCCACGCAAAAAATGACTTATGTGAGTGCTGGTCATGAGCAATTAATTTATTACAGAGCCAGTGATCAGAAGGTAATGTTGCTACCTGCGGGAGGTATGGCGCTTGGAATGATTCCTGATATTTCAAAAATTTTGAAAGTGCAAGAGGCAGTTTTGAATCAAGGAGATGTCTTGGTCTCGTATAGCGATGGAATACCAGAAGCTTGGAAAAATGAAAAAGAAATGTATGGAATCGCCAGATTTAAGCAAACTGTAGCTCAAATAGGCAATTTACCGTCAGCAGAGGCAATTAAAAATGCGATTATCGCGGATGTGAAAATATTTGCGAATGGATATGAACAAAAAGATGATATTACGGTGATGGTGATTAAGAAATCTTAGGTTTTTAAAAAATAAATAAAAATAAAAAATGGATCAGGTCGTGATATACTAAAAACAAAATGGTTTTCGGTTAAAGCTAGGAAAGAAGGTGCATTTTCGTACCGATAAACTGTTTCAA
>MFXJ01000042.1:0-235 GCA_001787465.1 Candidatus Peregrinibacteria bacterium RIFOXYB2_FULL_32_7
GATTATAAAGATAAATACGTTACACATAAATTTATTGGTAATAGTGGGGAAAAATATCTTTCAAGTCAAGCAGCTACTAAATTAGCTGATTATTTTAACAATTGTCTTTCACATAATAATTACCAATTGACTAGCGAAGCACATAAAAATTTAGTCGGGGCAATTTCTGAGATAATTTGCAATGCTGAAGAACATGCTTCTAAAGATAGGGTAAATTGGATCACTTTGGGATGCT
>MFXJ01000042.1:598-7192 GCA_001787465.1 Candidatus Peregrinibacteria bacterium RIFOXYB2_FULL_32_7
ACGGAATCAGGCACGTCTCCTTTGGAAATCACGCTGATAAAAAAACTGGAAACGCCTTTAAAAGTAGCTTTTGAAAGTCTTTTAACTTCTTTAAATGATTCCATAAAAGCTAAATGAAAAGGAAGCTTAACATCATGAATATTCAAAATACTATATTCTGCCATTTCTTGCTTAATATTAAAATTATAAAGGCTGAAATTATAGACAGGTTCAAGCAATAACCCTAATTTTCCATTGTCTGGAACTGAAAAAGAAGTCGCTTTTAATGTCCCATCTGCATCCTCAATCATATAGGAAACTTCTTTACCGGCGTTATCAATATTAAATTGAATCAAATCCTCTACATGATAAATATTCTCGTTATTCATTTGAATAATTTTTTCACCAACTAAAAAACCAAAACTTTCAGCAAAAGAGTCCGCTACTACTTCCTGAATTCCAACTTTTATTCCAAAAGGAGCATTTAAACTGAGTTCTTGTTGCTCTCGTTTTACCAAAATATTTCTTGGCATTCCGTCTATCAATTTTGTATACAGATCAGAAACTGACCAAATATTCTCACCATCAATTTTCCAAATTACATCATTATTTTGGATTCCAAAAACATTATTTTCAGCCACTGATTCAACCACAAAATTAGACAAATAAATAACAGGCTTGTCTTCCAAAACCCCTTCTTGTATCTCAATATCGCCATTCGAAATAGCCGTCAAGATATCTTCATCGCTGACAAACAAAGGCTGCATCCCAATAACAAATCCCAAAATCAACAAAATAAAAGCCAAAATGAAATTCATAATCACTCCTCCACAAACAATCAGAATTCGATCACGAATACTTTTATTTACAAAACTTCTTTGGCTGACTAAAACTTTTTTATTTGTAATATCCTCGCCAAATAATCTTACAAAACCTCCAAAAGGTATCCAATTTAAAGAATAAGTAGTTTCGCCATATTTTTTACCAAAAATTTTAGGAGGCAATCCAAACCCAAATTCTTCAACTTTAACTCCAGCTCTTTTTGCCATCCAAAAATGTCCTCCTTCATGAATTAAAACAAGTAAGGAAAAAATAAGAAAAAAAGCGATAATAGAAAGAAAAATTGACAAAGAGTTAAAGTTAATAAATTACAAATCACCATCCCTCATTACTTATTACTAATTACTCATTACTAATTACTTATTTCCCTTCACACCGTCATCACCTCCTCTTCTTTCTTTCTTCTCGTCTCATCAATTTTTTCATTAAAGTTATCAACGGCTTCTTGTAACTTTTTTTCAGCTCCTTTAATTTCATCTTCAGTAAATTCATTCTCATTTTTTATTTTATTATGAGTATCCTGACGTGATTGTCTGATTGAAATTTTTCCTTCTTCAGCTAATCTATGAACAATTTTTACTAAATTTTTTCTTCTTTCTTCGGTAAGTGGCGGAATGGATAAAAGAATAACTCCCCCTTGATTAGCAGGATTAAGTCCTAAATCAGACTCACGAATTGCTTTTTCAACGCTACTAACAACTGATTTATCCCACGGCTCGATCCTCAAAGTTTTTGAATCAGGAACACTGATATTCGCTAGATTTCTTAAAACTTGTTTCTGACCATAAGCATCAACCTGAATCCCCTCGACTAAAGCAGTATTAGCACGTCCAACTTGTAATCTAGCGAGTTCACCTTGCAAATAAGAAACGGCTTTCTCAAAAGCTTGTTTTGCTTGATCAATATAAATTTGCGTAGACATAATGAAAATTTTAAATTTTAAATTATACTATTAAGGTTCCTATTTTTTCTCCGCTTGCCGCTTTCTTCATGTTTCCTTTTTTCTGTAAATTAAATAATAGAATCGGCAAATTTCCATCCCGGCAAATAGCTATTGCTGATGCGTCCATAAATTTCAAATCTTGAGATAAAACATCAGTATAACTCATCTTATCATATTTTTTAACAAATGAAAATTTTTCTGGATCTTTATCATAAACATAATCAACTTTCGTAGCTTTCAAAAGAACTTCACAATTTAATTCCAAAGCTCGCAAAGCCGCCGCTGAATCAGTAGTAAAATAAGGATTCCCAGTTCCTCCGCTACAAATTACAATTCGTCCCATTTCTAAATGCTTTCTAGCTTGCCTAACAACATAATCCTGCACCAACTGAGGCAAGGAAATAGCCGAACAAAT
Source organism: Candidatus Peregrinibacteria bacterium RIFOXYB2_FULL_32_7 (assembly GCA_001787465.1). Taxonomy (GTDB): domain Bacteria; phylum Patescibacteriota; class Gracilibacteria; order UBA1369; family GWF2-33-10; genus OXYB2-FULL-32-7. Next base: position 2,776 of record MFXJ01000042.1, read on the forward strand.
TCTCACCTCACACCCCTGCTCTTCAAGTTCATGTTGCATAACAACAGCATTCATAACAGTAGCCACCATTCCCAAATTATCAGAAGTAACTCTATCCAAACCTGAATCTTTATTATCACGATACCTCCAAATATTTCCTGCTCCAATAACAATAACGATTTCAATACCTAATTTTGCAATCTCAATAATTTCCTGACATAAATTTTTCAAAAGTTCAAAATCAATTCCCATTTCTTTTTTTCCAATCAAGACCTCCCCTGATAATTTCAGCATGATACGTTTATACTTCATAAATTTTAAATTTTTAAATTATTTCAAAATAATATAAGCAAGCACAATGCCAACAATAATCCCTATTGCTACTAGTGTCCATTTTTGAAGTACCGGTGAACTATCATCTTCCGCATTGGCAAGATCAGCTAACAAATTCGCATCTATAACAATTTCTTGATTTTTATTATTTTCAACTACATCAATAAAACTATGCTTGGCAACAAGTTCCACAAATCTACCAAATTTAATTTTTACTTTTGATCCTGATTCAGCCTTAATATCCTCCTCTATATTTTTAACTTCAAAAGCATTATCAGAAGAATTATCTACGCTTTTTTCTTCTGGAATAAATTTTAAATTAATATCATTCACTTTTTTTAAAATTACAAATTACCAATTCCTAATTCCTAATTACTTCATTTATAATTTATTTTATTCTACCTTCCTTTTTTAAAATCTGCAAAGCATCTTCAAAAGTTTGCATTCCATCTTGCCTCCCTAATTGCATAAGCGAATAAATCTGATTAATTTTTGATTCCAAAATACAATTTCGAACGCCATCATTAGCAATCATTACTTCACAAACAAGCACGCGCGATTTATTATCTTTTGAAGGAATAAGCCTTTGTGATGCGATTCCTTTCAAAACACCAGCTAACTGTGCTTTTATCTGAGACTGTTGATCGGATGAAAAAACGTCAATTATCCTATCAATTGTTTGTACAGCATCAATTGTATGTACAGTAGAAAAAACCAAATGTCCGGTTTCAGCAAGCGTCATAGCCGCGGCTACCGTTTCGCGATCTCTCATTTCACCAACCATAATCACATCAGGATCCTCACGAAGAGAAGATTTAATTGCATTTACAAAAGAACCCGTATGAATACCCACTTCTCTTTGGCTTACAATAGATTTTTTACTTTCATGTAAAAATTCAATTGGATCTTCAATAGTCACAATATGACAAGCTCGAGTTTGATTAATTTGATCAAGTAACGCCGCCAAAGTCGTACTCTTTCCATGTCCAGTCGGTCCTGTTACTAAAATCAAACCTTCTTGAAGCTCAGTAAATTTTTTTACATGTTCAGGCAAACCTAAAGTTACAATATTAGGAATTTCATGCGGTACCACGCGTATTGCTAAAGAAAGTCCTTTATAATCAGTATAAACATTAATTCGAAAACGGCTAAGACCTTCAATATCATAAGAAACATCAACTTCATTTTCTCTTTCAAGCTCATCAAGTTTTTTTTGGTTACAAATCTTTTTAACAAGCTCAGAAACATCATTTTCTGTTAATTTAGGCACATTAATCGGTTGAAAAAGAGAACCATTTGCTAGCCGTACCGTAGGCACATGCCCTGTCTTGAAATGCGCATCAGAGGCTTTATGTTCAACGACTTGTTTAAGTATTGCGTGTAAATCCATTTTTATAAACAAATTTAAAACTTTTCTAAATATTATAGCACATTTAAAAGTGAAAATTAAGTAAATCTCGAAGAACATCCTTTATTCTAAATAATCTTTATGATATAATAATTTGATTTACTTAAATTTTTGTATCATGAAATTAACCTTTCTCGGCGCAGACCGAACTGTAACAGGATCACGGCATTTAATAGAAATAAATGAAAAAAAAATCCTTCTTGATTGCGGACTTTTTCAAGGCAAAAGAGAAGAAGAATATTGTTATAATTGTCAATTTCCCTTTGATCCAAAATCAATTGATGTGCTTATTCTTTCTCATGCTCATATTGATCATAGCGGTAATATTCCAAATTTAGTAAAAAATGGATTTACAGGCCCTATTTACTGCACAAGCGCCACAAAAGATCTATGCGATTACATGCTACAAGACAGCGGATACATACAAGAACGAGAAGCCGAGTATTTAAATAGCAAAAAAAATAAAAACGAAGAACCCGATGTCCAGCCTTTATACACTCAAGAAGATGCCAAAAAATCACTACTTCAATTTAAAACTGTAAATTACGGCATTACTTTCAAATTAGTTGATGGAGTTCATGTTACTTTTTTGAATGCTGGACATATTCTTGGTTCTGCTATTATTGTTTTGGAGTTAGAAGATTTTGAAAAAAATGAAAAATTAATTTTAACTTTTACCGGAGATCTTGGAAGAAGTAGATTGCCGATTTTAAAAGATCCTGAAATTCCTTCTTATAGCGATATTTTAATCACTGAAAGTACTTACGGTGATAAATTTCATGATAATATCGAAATGGCTGATGAAAAAGTAGCTGAAATTGTTAATGAAACAGCTAGAAAAGGCGGGAAAATTATTATTCCGGCATTCGCAGTCGGTAGAACACAAGAAATTGTTTACACTCTTCGTCAGCTAATAGATAAAGGTAAAATTCCTCACCTCCCAGTGATTGTTGATAGTCCGCTAGCAACGAATATTACTGAAGTTTTTAAAAGACATCATGAATGCTATGATGAAGAAACGCGTGAAATATTTATGAAAGCTAAACAGGGAATCTTTGGTTTCGAACTTTTAAACTACACAACTTCAGTTGAGGATTCAAAAGCTTTAAATAATAAAAGAGGCCCAATGATTATAATCTCAGCTTCAGGTATGTGCGAACATGGAAGAATTCTTCATCATTTAAAAAATTCTATTGAAGATCCGAGAAATAGAATAATGATCGTTGGTTATCAAGCAGAGAATACTCTGGGAAGAAAACTTGTTGATGGAGAGAAAAAAGTTAATATTTTTGGCAAACCATATCGAGTTAAAGCGAAAATAGAAGTTACAAATTTCTTCTCGGCCCATGGAGATAGAGCAGATCTATTAAATTTTGGTTTAGCAATTAAGGGATTGAAAAAAATCTTTATTGTTCATGGAGATGAAAAACGTGCAAATGCTTTAAAAGATGGATTTATCGAAAATGGCATAAAAGATGTTATAGTTCCAAAATACAAAGATAGTTTTGAAATAGATTTAAATCAAAAAAATCATCTTGATGTAATCAACATGACAGTAGAATTACCAGCAGAACATAACCATTCAGGAATTATAAATTATAAATTATAAATTATAAATTATAAATTATTCATTTATTCACAAAATACCCTGCCGCTCCTATCATTGCGGCATTATCAGTACAAAAACTTATGTCGCTGGGCCATCGAATTTTATAATTTTGGTTAGAAAGCCTCTCTTGTAAAATTTCTCTAAGTCGTAAATTCGCAGATACTCCTCCCGTTAAATGAACTTCTTTTGCTTGATATTTTTCTGCCGCTTTGAGCAATTTTGAAATTAACACATCAGAAACTGCTTCCTGAAAACTAGCCGCAATATCCGCTTGTAATTTTAAAGAAATATTTTTCTCATTCACATTCAAATCGCGTAAAGTATATAAAACCGCCGTTTTAATACCAGCAAAACTAAAATTAAAGTCTTGATTTTTCATCATTGACCTAGGAAAATTAAAAGCTTTGGGATTGCCATTCACGGCCGCTTTCTGAATTGAAGGCCCTCCAGGATAATCAAGCCCTATCATTCGAGCCACCTTATCAAAAGCCTCGCCAGCCGCATCATCCAAAGTTCTTCCAAGGATTTGAATATGCGAATCCTGAACGCGCGAATCTTGAACGCGCGAATCTTGAACGCGCGAATCTTGAACGCGCGAATTCAAATTCGCGCCCTTTTCCTCTCTCATCAAAATAATATCATTATGTCCTCCCGAAACGCTTAACACCACAATTGGAAATTCAAATTCATCTTCTTTTTTCTTTGTCCTTTTTCCTTTAATTAACCAATTGGCATAAACATGTCCATAAATATGATTCACTTTGATTAAAGGTTTATTATAGATACATGCTAAAGTTTGAGCAGTATTGAGTCCAACCAACACGCATCCGACTAATCCTGGTTTCTCAGTAACAGCAATAGCAGAAATATTTTCAAAAGAAACTTTTGCCAAATCCAAAGCTTTTTCAATTACAGGAATAATATTCAAAACATGTTGCCGTGCCGCTACTTCAGGCACGACTCCCCCAGTTTTTCTATGCAAACCAATTTGAGAAGAAATCACATTCGATAAAACTACTCGCCCATTTTCTACAACAGCCGCAGAAGTCTCATCACAAGACGATTCAATTGCAAAAATCAACATACTT
>MFXJ01000042.1:7205-9280 GCA_001787465.1 Candidatus Peregrinibacteria bacterium RIFOXYB2_FULL_32_7
GTAATCTGTAGTATTTCTAGTTTAAAAACTACTAATTTTTCAAAAACTTTTTCAACCTCAAAATTCCCTCTTCCAAAACATCAATATCCGCCGCGTAACTCATCCTTACATACTGATCGCAAGACGGACCAAAGGCTCCTCCTGGCGTTAATCCAAGCCCCACCTCTCCTAAAAGCTTTAAACAAAAATCAAAGGAACTCTTAATTTGATTATTAAAATATTTACCAACATTAATAAAAGCATAAAAAGCACCTTCCATTGGTGCAACTTCTATATTTGGGATTGTAGCAAGTTTACTTTTTATAAAATCTCTTCTTACTTTAAAAACATCACGCATCTCATACACGCATTTCAAATCTCCATTTAAAGCCGCTATCGCCGCATATTGAGCAATTATATTCGGATTTGAAGTGGATTGGCTTTGTAAATTATCCATTAATTTTATAATTTCCGCTGATCCACCAACAAAACCAAGCCTCCATCCAGTCATGGAAAAACTTTTTGAAATGGCGTTAACAGTCAAAGTTAAATCAAATATTTCTTTTCCAAAAGAAGCGATTGATAAAGGTTTCTTTTCTGTAAAATATAAAAATTCATAAACTTCATCAGAAATAACATAAAAATTATGCTTAACAGCAAGTTCAGCAATTTTTTTTAATTCCTGATCATCAACAATAACTCCAGTTGGATTTGACGGTGAATTTAAAACTACAGCCTTAGTTTTTGGCGTAATTGCTTGTTTCACTAACTCTGCCGTTAATTTAAAATTATTTGGGATAGTATTTATTACTACTGGAACGCCATCAGCTAAATGGATTTGTTCAATATAACTAACCCAAAAAGGTTCAGGCAAAATCACTTCATCTCCTGGATTCAAAATCGCTTGAAAAATATTATAAAGAGCTTGCTTACCTCCAGTAGCCGCCATAACTTGATTTACAGTATAATCAATATTGTTATCACGTTTAAATTTATTTATTATAGCTTGTTTTAACTCATAAAGTCCTCCAGAATCAGTATAATTATGATGACCAGCTTGAATCGCCGCTAAGGCCGCAGAGCTAACATGCTTCGGCATTGGCAAATCACATTCTCCGATTGTAAGCGAAACTATTTTTTTCCCTTGCCTGATAAGTTCTTGAGCTTTTGCTTTCATAGCAAAAGTAGCTGACGGAACAATTTGTAAAAGTTTCTTAGAAAGCATAAATAAAACAAAAAATTAAATACCCGAAGCATTTTAACCAAATAATTGAGAATTTATCAACAAAAAACTATCAACTTTTCAACTATAAACCAATTCTCCTGGATGATATTTGTCCAAATTTTTCTCACCAATGAGTTTTATAATTTCTTCTATTGCCTCTTCATACTTAACTTTATATTGAACACCCTTAATCATATCTCTCAGAATAACAACTCCTTCATTCACCTCCGTCAGTCCCATTAAAATTGTATAAGGAACAGTAAATTGTTGCGCTAATTGTAATTGTTCTTTCATACTGCCTTTTCCAAGAGCACCAACGCATTTAATCCCAACCTCTCGACAATCTTTCATTAATCTTAAACATTTCTTTTTTGCTTCTGGCCCTAACTGGGCGACAAAAAGGTGCAAATTATCCTTTGAAGGAACTTGAATTTTCTCCTTTTTCATCATAGCGATTATTGCATCAATATTCATATTAGCTCCAAAAGTATCTATAGCTTCTTCAGATTCTAATTTTAATAATTTAAATAAATTATCACATCGCCCTCCCTCCGCTATTTTTGAATCAACCTTCGAAATACCCACAAATTCAAAAGCAATATTTGTATAATATGGTTCTTTCAAAAATAATTTTTCATCAACTTCAAAAGGAACTTCAATTTCATTTAAATATTCTTGCACTTGAATGATATAATTTTTAGATTCTTTAGATATAAATTGAGCAAATTTCGGCGCTAATTCTGATAAAATTTTACAATCTTCTTGTTCGCAATTCAGAAGTTGTAACGGTTTTGTATATAATAAATCATTACATCTACTGCAAAGTGATCTTTCTTTACCAATATAAAAATCCTGCAACGCTCTTGAATAA
>MFXJ01000042.1:9335-14363 GCA_001787465.1 Candidatus Peregrinibacteria bacterium RIFOXYB2_FULL_32_7
GATTGGGCATATTTATATTTATCTTGAGATTCAAAAGTAAAAATTGGTTCAATAAAATATAATTCTACTGGTTGAGCCCAGATCTTCATATTATTATCAACATAGGCTCTTACCAAAAAAGGCACTCTATCGTTAACTAAAAACTTTTTATGACCATTGAGATCAGTAAAAGAAAACGAATTTTGCGTTTTATCATCAGGAAGTTCGTAAATTTTTTTAAATATATCAAAATCTTCAAAAATAGGGGTAGTGAAACGTCTATAACCAGCATGTCTACACCTATGCCTAATAACTTTTTTAATATAGGTAAAGTATTGATGTTCTTTTGGAAGTTTATCTTTGATTATTTGCATTTTCTAAGTAGCAGATATCGCTTAAAGTTTAAATTTATCTTTTTTGAAAAAACCATTTTAAGCATAACACGAAAATTTAAATTAACCAAATATATATGATATATTGTAGATAAAAAAATAATATTTTTTGTCTATAATATATGAAACAATCCTCAATCGAAATCGTTCAAATATTGCAAAAGGCGGGATATATTGCCTATTGGGCTGGCGGTTGCGTAAGAGATATGCTACTTGGAAACGAAGCCAAAGATTTCGATATTGCGACGAATGCCAGACCAGAAGAAATTGAAAAACTTTTAAAAAAAACTTATCCAATTGGCAAAGATTTTGGCGTTATTTTGACAGAACAAAATGGACATCATTTCGAGATAGCAACTTTTAGAAAAGAAGATGAATATATTGATGGACGAAGACCAGAAGCAGTACATTTTTGCGATCCAAAAGAAGATGCTCTACGCAGAGATTTTACTATTAACAGCATGTTTTATGACCCAATTGCCGATAAACTTTTTGATTTTGCCAGCGGAAAAAAAGATTTATCCGCAAAACTAATACGTTTTATTGGTGATCCAGAAAAAAGAATTAACGAAGATCATCTGCGTATCATAAGAGCTATCAGATTTAAAAATCTACTTAAGTTTCAATATGATCCAAAGACATATCAAGCTTTAAAAGAATATGCTGACTTAAGCGCGAAAGTAGCAAATGAAAGACTTCGAGACGAACTGAAAAAAATGATTGAAAGTCCATTTTTCATAAACTGCTTATACGACATGCATGAACTAAGGATACTGAACAAAATTCTACCTGAACTTGAAGATATGCGTGGTGTTGCCCAACCATTTTTTTATCATCAAGAAGGAGATGTCTTTGATCATAGCCTAAAAGCCTTTTCAGCGTTAAATGACGAATCATCGTTTCATCTAAAATGGGCAACCTTACTTCATGATGTAGCTAAACCAAAAACATATAGCCAAAACGGAAGAATTCGTTTTAACGAACATGCTCCAAAATCAAAAGAAATATCGAAACAACTTTTGCAAAGACTAGCTTTTTCCAAAAAAGATATTGATCACATCACATGGCTGACTGAACATCACATGATGATCGGAAATTTATTAAAAATGCCAAAAGGTAGGCAAAGACACTGGTTTCTTCATCCGTGGTTTTTTGAACTTTTAGAATTATTCAGAGTAGATATTGCCGGTACAGATCCAAGCATTTATGAACTTTACAATAGAATCAAAAATTCATATCAAGACTTTTTAAATCATTTACAAACAAAAAATCCTGACTTAAATCCTTTTTTAAACGGAAAAGAAATAATGGATTTAATAGGCATGAAACCCGGTCCGAAATTAGGCGAAATAATAGAGCATTTAAGAGAAAAACAACTAGCTCATGAGATAAAATCAAAAGAAGAAGCTATTTTGTGGCTGAAAAAAACGTATAAAAATTTTTAAATCCAAATATATTTTACATTCTTGAAGTCACCGATTTTTTTCATAAGCCCTATCTCGATATATTTTTGGAATCGTAAACGAATTGCTTCTGCTGTTAATTTTCTAGAATTTAATTTTATAGCTTTTTTAATAGTTAATTCATTATTTCTTGCCAAATAATTTAAAATCTTTTTATCAAAAGAATCGAACAATTTCCATTCAAGCATTTCATGAAGCCTATATAAACGTTCAAGCAAATCTTTTTCAACAAAAACATTTTTCTGTGAATTTAAAACACCTTGCAAATAAAATTCTATAAAATAAATTAAATTTTTTTGATCTCTTCCGATATTAAGAGTTAAATGATATTGTTTTAAATTATCGTAATAATACTGCGACAAATTATAAAAATTTTTAAGATTATAGCCAGCTTTTTTTAATAAAAAATCCTCAATTACACGTACTGTTCTTCCGTTACCATTAATAAATGGATGAATAGCTATAAAGACAAAATGAAAAATCCCAGGCAACAAAAGTTTATTAAGTTTTTTATTTATATTTATAAAACAATTAAGTTTTTTCATTAATATTGGAACTTCTTTTGGGTTTGGAAAAGTATAACTGATATTATTAGAAAAAGGATCTCCTAAATAATTTTGAATATTTCTGTATTGTCCAGGTCTATAATTTGGCTCTGTCAAAGAACCTTTTAGTTTATAGCTAATTTGTTTATGAATATTAATAATAAAATTATCTGATAATCTTTTTTGTAAATTTTGTTGAATAGCTAAATGACTATTAGCAACATTTAAAATTTCCCGCTCTTCTTCATTTAAAGCTTTTTTATAATTAAGAATTTTTTGCGCATTATTATAACTAATAAGACTATATTCGATTTTTGTTGAACTATAAGCCTGTTTAAGATAATTAGACTTGAAAATCTTTTCAAATAAAGCTGGCGGAATATTTAAAAAATTTATTTTTTTTTCCTCTTTTTTAATTTTTCCGCATAAATCTTTAATTTTTTGATTTTCTATAAATTGAAATCCTAAAATTTTCATATCAAAAAGCTAAAAAATGATCATTTTTATTTTAACAAAAAATACTGATAAACACAAGAAAATTTTCATGTTTTTACTCCAACTTTACTCCAAGTCTTACTCCAAGTTATTTCGTTACGGCTCCTTACTCAATCAATCAAGATCCAGATGCCTAAATATGCTTAACTAATAAGCCCACATTCTCTACATGATACGTGTGCGGAAACATATCTATTGGTTGAACTTTTTCCAATTTAAATCCCTGCTCGCAAAAAATCTTCACATCTCTAGCAAAAGTAGCTGGATTACAAGAAACATAGATTAATCGAGAGTCAGTAGTTTGTTGTCTAGAGTTTTTAAAACATTTCAAAATATTTTCAATCGCTTCATTACTTAAACCTGCTCTTGGTGGATCTACAATTATAACATTCGGTTTGTCTGAAATTTGACCTAAAAATTTAGTAGCATCCCCACATAAAAATTCTATATTTTTACAATTATTCAAATTGGCATTTTCTCTACCATTTTTTACCGCATCCTCCACTAATTCTATTCCATAAACTTTCTTACAAAACTTACTCAAAATTATTCCAATCGTCCCAGTGCCACAATAAAGATCATAAACGATCTCCTCCCCTTTCAAATCCGCGAATTCTAAAACCTTAGAATACAAAATCTCAGCCTGTTTACTATTTGGTTGAAAAAATGAACATGGAGAAATATTAAATTTAAAAATTAAATCTCCAATCTTCAAGGCTTCTACAATATTTCCTTTCTTAGATAAAGTTTCTTCTTTCATTGAAGTCCTTCTCCCCTTTCCAACTGAAATTTGTGTTAAAATTATTGAACAAATTTTTTGATCAATATCTTTTATTAAATCCACAAAATCTTTTTTTAAATTTTTATCAAACTTCTCATCAGAACAGACTAAATTAATCATCATTTCTTCGGTATTTTTTCCTTCTCTAATAACTAAATTTCGAAGCAAACCTTTATTTTCTTTAAATTTATAAAAAGTTAATTTATTTTTTAGAACCCAATTCCGAATTGTCTTTAAAATTTTATTCGAGAGTTCTGATTGTAAATAACATTTTTCAATGTCAAGCACATCATATCTTCTACCAGGAATATGCAAACCTAAAGCAAATTTTCTATCCTCGCCATCTCCAAAAGAAAACTCCATTTTATTACGATAAAAAAACTCTTCTTTAGCTCCAATAATCGGTAAAGTTTTTAAATCAAAACCACCAATGTGTTTTAAAATCTCTTGCACCTGCTCTTCTTTAAATTGCAATTGTTTGTGATAATCTAAAAATTGCCACGTACAACCACCGCATTTTTCAAAATATTGACATTGCGGCTTAATTCTTAAATCCGAAAATTTTAAAATTTTCTCTAATTTACCTTCGGCATAATTTTTCTTAATTTTCACCAAAGACACCTCAACCAAATCTCCAGGCACAACCCCATCCACAAAAATCTTATAACCTTTCGAATCACGAATCGCGAACTCCGAATCATCACTTTTCACTTCCCCTATCCCCCTCCCCCCAAATGCTAATTTTTCTACCAAAATCTCAACTATTTGTCCTTTTTTTAATTGCATTTACTAAAAATTTAATTTTTAATCAACTTGAGACTAATATAAAAGCAATTAAAAATCTATGTTAAAAATTATTTTAATCCAAATCGGCAAAACAAAGTTAGAATACCTTGGACTTGAAAAAGAATTTTTAAAACGATTGCAAATTTTTGCCAATATTGAAATAAAGACATTTCCTGAAGCTAAAACTAATGAGCCAGAAAAAAATAAACAAATTGAAGCCGAACAAATTTTACGACATTTAGATAATCAAGGCTTTATTGTTGCTTTAGATGAACATGGCGAAGAAAAAGATTCTAAAGAATTAGCAAAATTTATCGAAAAACAAAAAAATTCAGGACTAGGCAAAATCACATTTATAATCGGCGGTCCTTTCGGCATTCACAAATCTATACAAACACATTGCAACGCCTCTCTCTCTTTATCAAAAATGACGTTTACCCACCAAATGATAAGAATAATTTTCCTAGAACAACTTTATCGCGCCTTTACAATTATTACAGGGAAGAGATATCATTATTAAGAAATTGTACAGATGCTCCGTTGGAGCATCTCTTAAATTACTAAATCAATTATGGCAAAAATAATTA
>MFXJ01000043.1:0-8984 GCA_001787465.1 Candidatus Peregrinibacteria bacterium RIFOXYB2_FULL_32_7
AAACTTATATCCTCAATACTTATATGCCAGTTGGCGGGCATAATAGGTTCAATTTTTACAGCCTCATCTATATCGGATTGGTATATTTATCTTAATAAACCATCTTTTAATCCTCCGAGTTTTGTATTTGCTCCTGTATGGACTTTGATTTATATATTAATGGGAATAGCAGTTTATTTAATATGGACTTCGGACAAAAGGCGATCGATATTGCCGCTTGTTATTTTTGATATTCAACTGATATTGAATGTTCTGTGGTCTATATTATTTTTTGGTTTTAGAAATCCGTTCATAGCTTTTATTGATATAATTTTACTTTGGATATTTATAATTCTTGCAATTTGGCAGTTTGCAAAAGTTGAAAAAAAGGCAGCTTATTTATTAATACCATATATTCTTTGGGTTTCGTTTGCTGTAGTTTTAAATTATTGGATATGGCAACTTAATATTTAATATAAATGATATAGGTGTCATTTTTTTATTATATTTTAATAAATATATCTTTTCAATTTTTAGTTTTGCATTTAATGCAAAAAAACACTAGATTCTCGACTCTAGATTCTAGTCCAGTTGGCTGGCTGGCTGGGCATAGCGAACGATATCCAAACCTTTCTTGAGGTGGGGGAGTGGAGTCTTATTAATTTTATTCAGTTGTTATACCGTCAAAATCTGCTTCCATGGATTCAGCTTCTGCTTTGCTAACCCTGATAATGCCGTCTTTATGATGGGCTGGAGAATATAAAGTGTACATTTTTAAATCTTCTTTATCTGAGGTGTTAATAATGTTATGTTCTGCTCCAGCAGGTACAATAATAGCAATTCCATCGCTGATTTCATATTCATTGCCATCAATTATGCATTTCCCATGTCCTTTTTCAAAACGGAAGAATTGATCGTTCTCTAAATGGATTTCCATGCCAATGTCTTCGTTAGGCTTTAAGCTCATAAGAACTAGTTGATTGTGTTTTGATGTATATAATACTTTGCGAAAATTTTCATTCGCTAAAGTTTCTTTTTCGATATTTGCTACAAATCCTTTCATAAATTAAATTTAGTTGATAAGTTCTATTATTCCATTACTTATTTTACATTATTTTCGTACCAGTTAACGTAGCCTTTACAGTATTCAAAATCACCAAAATCACCTTGGCGTTGAGTAATAAAATCCTGACAACGATCATTTTCATTCTTTAGTTCTTGGATAAGTATTTCATATCGTTCTACTTTATCAATAACTATTTGTGCATTTTGGCGTAATTCATTGGCGTGACTTAACCAAAAATAGAAATAAATTGCTCCTCCTAGTGCTATTATTAACAAAAATAAAATAGACTTTAACTTCCAAGAATGAGGTTTTTTATTAAATTCTGTTTCTTTTTTCATATTTTTTATTTAAAAAGCAGTTAAACTTTACTCTTTTGTATCTTTATAATCAATTTCGATGCGTTAGAAGATTTCAGCTAAATTTATTAAAATAGTTAAAAAATAATATTTACAAAAAACTAGATTCTAGATTCTAGATTTTAGTTCAGCTGGCTGGATGGCTGGGCATTTTGAACGATATCCGAGGGTTTTTTGAGGGAGAAAAAAGTTTGAATTTAATGAAAAAGTTACAATACTTATAATCTTTTTTCCATAACTATAAAATCAGTATATGGAGACTCAACAGGTATGTATCCCCATTTTGAAACAATTTGCTGTGTTGGGTCGTTGTTTGGATGTACAGATGTTTTTTGTATTGCTGGTTGTCCATTTTGAGATTGTTCTAATACCCATTTTTCAAATTCTTGATTTAATTGTGATCCTATCCCTTGTCCCTGTCTTTGAGGACTTACAACTAACCAATTTAAAGTTGCTGTTGACCCAGATGGTTCAGTTCTTATAAAACTTTCCGCAAAGCCTTGTACTTTTCTTCCTTTTCCTAAAGCGACATGTATTGTAGTATCTTCTTTTCTTAATAATGATGCTAGAGCTGTTCTATTACATCTTTAAATAAATCTTTTTCTCGTTGTTCTGCGGAATGTGAAGGTGGATAAGCTGATTTAAATAAATGAGCTATTTGAGTACTTGTTTTTTTATCTGGCAGTCTCTTTGCCGAATATGTTTCTATTGAAATGGGGTGCTTAGTCATTTTAATTCAATTTTAAACTAAATAAAAAACTACATATTAAAGATACATGTCAATACTTCATTTTATTATAAAAATTGACAAAAAGCAAGAAATATCACTTAAATAACCTTTTTATTTTTGAAGGTGCAAAACAGGTAATTTTTAATTTTACCCAATTATACCCAATTATTGATTTTTTTAAAATATGTTTTGCCAAAAATTATCATATATTAGCTCTGACAGCTAACTGTAGACTGAATGGTTGGGGGTTGGTGGAGATGGTTAGAAATGTATTTTTTGAAAAATAATACTCTAAGATGCCTGTATGATAAAGGTGCCTATGATTTTTCTTGATTTTTTTCCTCTTTTTCAATACAATTATATTGTATCAATATGAAAAAGAATCCAAACGGTGCTAGTGCCTAAGGAGTCTTTTTCTTTGTGTATTCTATTTTCTTTTTTACGTCTTCATTGGAAAGATAATCATAATATTCTGTTCCAAGTATTTTATATAATGAGGAAGCAAATTTTTTATTAGGAAATAGAATTTTTTCGAATTTTTCTTTTTTAATAAGATAATCCACAACTTTTTTATAATCTCCATCTCCTGAAACTAAAATAACTTTGTCGAAATTTTCATCTATTATAGCTTTCATCATTTCAAATACAATGTCAGTATCAACGTTTCCTTTTTTCTTTCCTGTAAAAGATTCTTTATGCTCTTTAAAAATTACAATAAATCCTGCTTTTTGTAAGTTGTTATATAATTCTTGTTGATCTTCAGAAATATATCCGAAAAAATAATAAGCTTCTTCAACATTATATTTATCGTGTAGATACACTCTAAAACGTTTGTAATCAATACTCCAGTGGGCTTCTGCTGTTCCTAGATGGAGGTTTTGTCCGTCGATATATGCAAAGTTTTTTATCATAGTAGTTTGAAAAAACATTATTCTGCTAGCAAGTCTATATTTTTAGGATATAGTTGATTTAGGAGTACTTCAAGATTAATTGAAAAATAAATCAATTTAGAGTTTCCTGAGAAAGGCTTATATTAACGATTATTTTGATAATTGATTTTTAATAAAAACAAAAAGTAATTTTAATGTGCAAATTTCGCTAATAGTAAAAATAATAAAAAGTATAATCTCTAGATATATGTTTAAATGAATAAAGTCGCTTAAAGGAAGGCTAATAACACTTGCACCTAAAATGATAAATATTAATTTAATAGGTAAAGAAGCTGTTTTCCAAAGTGTTTTTCTTTGATTATCAATATTTTTGAGTTCACTAAAACGTTTAATCCATGCCTGTTCTTTTGTCGTAGCTTCAATTTTTATTTTATTTTCATTATTAATATCTTTATAAATATTAATATTATAAGTTTCAATTTCAAAAATATTTCCATAATTTAATGTTATACCGATTGCTTTATGGATATAATTAATAATTATTTTTTCTAACCTGTCGAATGATGAATCTAAATATTGTTTTTTATAAACTATAAATATTGCTATTAAACCGATTAAGGCGGCATTGCCTTGTAAAAAAGCACTATAAAAATATAGAGATGTTGAGCTGGAAATCATGATGTAATTAAGATTATTTAAAAATTTGAATAAATAATTTATTCAAATGGCTGGGGAGGAAGGAATCGAACCCTCACATACGGGACCAAAACCCGCTGTCCTACCATTAGACGACTCCCCAAAAAAAATTAAGTTATGAGAGCTGAGTTGAGAGTAAATAAAAATAAATTTATTTTCTCAGTTCTCAGCTCTCTTAATTAATTTACACTTCCTTCATTGCCGCATTGATATCAATTGGAACTCCAGGACCCATGGTTGTTGTCAAAGTCATAGTTAGGATATATGTTCCTTTCATTGAACTTGGTTTTGACGCTTTTACTGCTTTTAAATACTCTTTGATATTTGCCAAGATTTTTTCTTTTCCAAAAGAAACTTTTCCAACGGCATTGTGAATATTTGATTCTTTGTCGTTTCTGTATTCAATTCTTCCGCCTTGTAATTCTTTAACTGTTTTACCGATGTGTTCAGTAACAGTACCTGCTTTTGGGCTTGGCATTAGTCCCTTTGGACCAAGTACTTTAGCTATTTTTGCTAAATCTTTCATTAATTCAGGTTGTGCTACCGCTTTATCAAAATCTAAAAATCCTTTTTCAACTTCTGCAATTAAATCCTTTCCGCCAGCTTTTATAGCTCCGTTATCCATTGCTTCTTTAATTTTATCGTCAGTTACAAAGGCGATTACTTTTAAAGTTTTTCCTGTTCCGTGTGGTAAGGAAACAGTATTTCTAATTTGTTCTTCAGCTTTTTTAGGATCAATTCCTAAGTTCATATGAATTTCAATACTAGCATCAAAAGCAGTAGTTGAAATTTGAGGAATAAGTTCTACCGCTTCATTAAGATTGTAAAATTTGTTTTTTTCAATCTTTTCAGCCGCAGAACGATACTTTTTACCATGTTTTTTCATGATTTTTAAGTTAGGTGGTAATAACGCCTTTTTTTGGATCTAAAGTGGTTAGGCTCCCACGAATTAGTTATGAGTTATGAGAGTTGAGTTTTTTTACTCTACTTTTACTCCCATATTTCTAGCAGTGCCAGCAATAATTTTCATTGCCGCCGCAATATCATTTGCATTTAAATCAATCATTTTTTCTTCGGCTATTTCTTGTAATTGTTTTTTTGTCAGTGAGCCAACTTTATCTTTATGTGGAATTGCTGAACCTTTGGCAAGATTTAATTTTTTCTTAATTAATTCTGCCGCTGGCGGTTTCTTGATAATGAAAGTAAATGATTTATTCTGATAAACGCTTATCTCAACAGGCAGGATAGTTCCACTCATTTCTTTTGTTCTTTCGTTAAATTGAGAACAGAAATCTTGGATGTTAAGACCATGCTGTCCAAGAGCTGGACCAACTGGAGGAGCTGGATTAGCCTTACCAGCTGGAATTTGAAGTTTAATGATTTTTGTAATTTGTAGTGCCATTTTTGAAAATTTTAAATTTTAAATTATTGTTTTGCTTTGAAATTTAGTTTTTTTATTCGAGGTATTTTACTATGGATTTGAATATGCTGTGACTTGAATGAGGATATTGAAATCCGTAGATGTCTGTATTTATTTTAACGATTACAAATACAGTATTTTGTTTGTTTTGATTATTCATATAAAAAGATTTTTCTCCAAAAGCATTATTTTCATTTACCTCCACAAAGTCAATAGTATTAGCGGAATTTTTTAGTTTGGCATAGGCTGTTTCAGCATCTATTGGGGTCTTGAAATGAAACTCATAATCAGTCCCAATAAAAGATTCTCCGCTGAAAATATTTTGGGTCGGTACTTCTTCATTTTTATATTCTACTGGGATAAAATCAAATAATTTTCCGTTAAAATCAATTTTCTTAATTGAAGGTTTGTCTATTTTTATACTAGTTAGAACGGTTTCATCTATTTTAGCTTTTTGATCTAGGACTAGCGCATTTTCAGTATTAATTTTTGGAACGGAAGTTGTTTTAACTTCTGTTTGATTAATTTTTGATTCTGTAACGTTTTCTGTTATTTCAGTTTCTTTTTCAATATTTAAATCCTCTTGTTCCGTTTTCGAATCACTGCCACTTACACTGTATTCATTCATCACGACTTCTACTATCGCGATTGTGATGAAAACAGAAAGGAAAATAGTTATCCAAGTAAATTTAGGCAATTTATTTAATTATGAATTATTTTTTCTGTATCTGATCAAAATCTAGTTCTACTGGGGTTTCCCTTCCGAAAATACTTACTAGGACTTTTACCTTGCCTTTTTCATCATCAACAGAATTAATCACTCCTTCATATCTTGCGAAAGGTCCTGTTCTGATAACAACCGCATCTCCAAGATTAACATCAATTTTGAATACTGGTTCTTGTTGTCCTATTTGTCGTTTAATTATTTTAAATTCATCGCCTGACACTGGCACTGGTACTGTTCCTGATCCGACAAATCCTGTAACATTAGGAGTATTTCGCACTACATACCACGATTCATCAGTTACAATCATGTCTACGAGTACATATCCAGGGAAAATACGTTTTTCTTCTTCAACTAATTTACCTTTTTTCATCACCATGACTTTTTCTGTTGGGACTAAGACGTTAAAAATATGATTTTGCATTCCCATAGTTTCTATTCTTTGTTCAAGAGCTTTTTTAACGGCATGTTCATATCCTGAATAAGTGTGTATAACATACCATCTGCGTCCTGCACTTGGATCTTGTTTACCGGTGCTAGTAAAAAAACCGCTTGGCAATTTTTCATCAATTACAATTGGAACTTCCTTTTTTTTGATTGTTTTAGTTTTTGAATCTTTAGCCATATTAAAAAGATATAATTAGGTATTCGAATATTTTTTGAAAAATGTAATCTGACACGCCTGTAAATATCATAGTCGCGATCGAGACTGTCAGCACAATCAAAGTAAGCTTGATAGCAATATCTTTTGTCGGCCAAGTTATCTTGTGAAATTCTTCAAAGGCATTTATAAAATATTTGACAAGGATATTTTCTTTCATGGTTTTATGGTTTTTATATAAAGCTTTAAAACGCGTGGCATTAATCCAAATAAGATTATAAACAAAAATGAAGTATTTTTTCAAGCAAAAATTGATGTTTTTTAAAATTTGAGGTATAATTAAAAGATTTGAGTCCGTAGTTAGTAGTATTTTTGAATTTATGCATTTCCTTAAAATCATAATTCTCGCTATAATTCTTTGTTTATCTTCTGTAATGATTATACATGCCGCAGACGATAATTCTGGATTTTTTCCTTTGCCTAAAGCAGAAAATTTTGGTGATTTACCAGATCCTGTTGGGACATCGGGGACTCTTGGAGTGCAGAATTTAGTTGATAAAGTTTTTGATAATGTGAAATATATTATTGGAACACTAGCAATTGCTTTAATCAGTTTTTCAGGTTTTAGATTGGTTTATGGAGCTTTTGGTGAGGATCAAACAACAGAGCAGAAGAAAAATTTATTATATATGATATTAGGATTTTTGCTTTTAGGCATGGCCTTGCCTTTGTCGCAAATATTTAATTTTGAGGATGGAGGACCGTTTAGTGATAGTTATGAAATAGCTGATCGAGTTAAGATTTTTAAGAATGAGACAATGATTGTTGTTACTTTTATAAAATATATTTTGGGCAGTATCGCGGTTTTATTTACTGTAATAAGCGGAACAAAACTTGTTTTGGCTGTTAAAAACGAAGGCGCTTTGGATGAAGTTAAAAAACAGCTTGGAGGAAGTATTTTGGGTCTAATTATTGTGATGTTCTCAGGAACTTTTATTGATAAAGTTTTTTATAAAGTTGATCTTGAAAAGGCCGCTGAAACAAGCGGACTTAATCCGACTATTGACGTGGCGGCAGGTATTTCTGAAATTATCGGCATTACTAATTTAATTGTGACTTTTATAGGGCCTTTGCTGGTTTTGATTTTTGTTGGCGCGGGAGTGTATTATGCTATTAGTTTTCAAGACGAATCTCATCAAGAAACTGCGAAAAAATGGATGAAAAATGCGTTTATAGGTCTTCTTGTCGTTTATGGAGCGTTTGCGTTGGTTTCAACGTTTATTGCGGGTAATGTGAATGGCTAAGTCGGGGCGTATGGCTATACGCCCGTATGGCTAAGTCGGGGTCGGGGGCGTATGGCCATACGCCCGTACGAGCGTTTGAAATATTAAAATTTAAAATTAATGAAAAAATTGGGCGTTAAATTATTGCTTATTGTTGGGCTCTTGGGGGCATTGTGGATTCACGCGCCTTTTGTTTCTGCGAATGCGCTAACTGATACTTTGACTGAAATTGGCGATCAGACTGGACTGACTAATTATGAAGGAGATATTCATAGCGAGGCTGTTGATAAAAGAGGAATTAGGAATATAACTAGCGGCGTTTTGTATTTGCTAGATTTTGCTAAATATATTCTTGGAGTTATCGCTTTAATTATGCTTGTTTTAACTGGCGTTAGGTTGTCTAGCACCCATGATGCTAGTAGCGCTTTGGATGAAGCTAAAAAATATTTTGGTGCTTTATTATTAGGATTTGCGCTTGTATTTATTGCTGATGTTGCTGTTACTCAAGTGTTTTTTGGGGAATATGGTGAAGTGTTGTCGAGTCAAGAATCTGCTCAGAAAGCGGCTTTAAGAGGTGCTGAAGAAATACGCGGTATTTATACTTTTATTGAAATGTTTTTGGGAGCAATAGCGGTTTTGGCAATAGTGATAAGTGGAATTTCTATGATGATTTCAACTGAGGATTCAAGTTCACAGAAAAAACACATTGGATATGCGGCGTTAGGTTTAATTATAGTTGGATTATCTGAAGCGTTTATAAAGGACTTTATCTTTGATAATTATGGTGAGGGTATAAATATTGAAACAGGACAGAGTTTGTTTGTTTCAATAACTAATTTTGCGATTTCTTTTATAGCGATAATTTCAGTAGCGGCTTTTGTTTACGGAGGATATGTATATTTATCATCTTTTGTATCAGGCGATCAAAGCGAGAAAGGAAAAAAAGCGATAATAGGAGCGATTATCGGCATCCTAATTTCAGCTGGAGCTTTTGCGGTAACAAGAACCTTACTTGATTTTGAGGATCCAGAGGATACGGTGGGTAGCGTTATTGAATTGATGAATGGCTAAATTATTATATAGCTGTGAATAATGGTGAATTATAAATTATGGTTGTGCGTAGCTGTTTTTGAAATACTAAATACTAAGCATTAAATTTCAATAATCAAATTTGATCATAAATAATTCATTTTTTTGGTGCATTTGTAGTTTTATTGAATATAATCTTTTTGGAATTTA
>MFXJ01000043.1:9014-9240 GCA_001787465.1 Candidatus Peregrinibacteria bacterium RIFOXYB2_FULL_32_7
TAAATTTATATAGATTTTCAATGTTATTATGTATTAAGCATGAACAATACGCATTAGTGGTATATAATAATTCATTAAAAATGCATATAAAAATGGTACAGGAGCATTTACAAATATGTCGTCAAGAGATATTGTATAAATATGAGGATTATTTAGCTTCTTTTTTTTATTTTTGATAATTTGTAATTGTTGTTGCATTATTTTAATAATTAGATCCATGTTTTCG
>MFXJ01000043.1:9296-16213 GCA_001787465.1 Candidatus Peregrinibacteria bacterium RIFOXYB2_FULL_32_7
GTGTGTTTGGTCTGTTATTTCCTTGAGCTAATTCGTAATATTCATCGAAACTTATTGGATATATTATCCTTGTTTCGTAGTCGTTACCATGTACATAACCAGCAATGGTAGAAAAATATTGTTTTAATATCATAAGAAATGTTTCCCTATCTTCTAAGACTAGTTTAATAAGCTTTTCAAAAGCTTTTGAAGCTTTTTCATCTGGCGTTTCAATGAAATTCTGTATTGCTTGAGTGATTGTTTGAGTATTAATCCCCTTTGTTTCAGTTGTTTTTAAAGCATCAAAATGTCGATCTATAAAAAACATGCGATTTCCTATTGCTTGTAGAAATTTTTGACGTAAAGCAAGCGCAATAAAAGCAATTATTTCACCATGAGGATGAACTATGTATAAATCATATAATTGGACTCGAACATCATGTGTAATGAGTTCTTGATGACCATCTAATTGATAAACACTCCCATCAATTCTTATTAACATTGGGGTTTCGTTTATTACTGCTGTTGATAATTTTCGGTAATCTAATAGAGTTAGTTCATTAGAATTAGAATTGAGTTTTAGTATTTCTTTCATAAATAAATTCTTTTTTGATAGCGTTCAAAATACTATGTTTTTACATATTAGTCAATAAAAAAATAAATCCCTTTCCATAACTTATAACAAAAATCGCTAAAATATGATAAAATATTTAGATATATTAAATTGTCTAAAAAATTCTATAATTAATGAATTTTGAATTCGTTAATAAGTTTAAAATTTTTTAGTTACAATTTGTATATCATGGAGGTTGTAAGAATAATTTTTTGGAAAAAATAATAATATTAACAATCCAGTATCTTAATTAATTTAAATCATGCCAAAAATAAAAAATAAAATTTTCTTAGGAATCCTTTTCTTTTGTTTTCTTTATCCTAATTTTGTTTTTGCTGAAGATGTTGTTTTTGATGATAAACCTTGTTCAGCTTATATTGATTGGCTTGATCCTGTTTGTACGGAGGATTATGTAAAAGGTGTTTATGGTAAAGATGTTAGTTGTAAAACTAGCAGTGATGATAATAGCGCTAATTCTTATTTTTGTTATTGTGTAAATTTTTCTCAGGTTTGGCATGATCTTTATGATTGTGATGCGTTTTTGTATGGACAGGATGAATTTATTAGTTTTACTCAATTTGAAGGTGAGTTAGATAATTTGCAAGCTGATGATTATGATAGTGCTTTAACTAGAACTGATAATGCTAGAGATTATGTTAGTAATGTGATTAATTTTGCCCTTACTTTTCTTGGGTTTGTAGCAGTTATTGGAATTATTTATAGTGGCGCGCAATATTTATTA
This sequence comes from Candidatus Peregrinibacteria bacterium RIFOXYB2_FULL_32_7, assembly GCA_001787465.1. Classification (GTDB taxonomy): domain Bacteria; phylum Patescibacteriota; class Gracilibacteria; order UBA1369; family GWF2-33-10; genus OXYB2-FULL-32-7. The sequence goes on from MFXJ01000043.1 coordinate 10,631, forward strand.
GCTGGAGATGATACGGGTAAGGCTGATAAAGGAAAGGAAGGTGTTAAATTGATAAGTATTGGTTTGATTTTAATTATGAGTTCTTATGCGATTGTTAATACCATTATTCAGGCTCCAGGAGGGGAGGAGGGTGAAATTACTGGCGCCACTCAAAGCGAAGTAGAGAATATTGATGGTTCCTCAGAATTTACTAATACTACTAAACAAGAAATAATAAATAATCTTAATGTGGTTTCTGACGATGCGGTTTCTGCTTATGGAGTTTATATGAAAGTTGTTTTGGATTTGACAGATGATTTAAGTCAACTTTTTTTTGAGGATGAAGATGATATAAATGCTGGTATAAAAATGCTTGAATTTATTATGAAAAGCACTGATCAATATAGCCGAACATATAAAGCCGCTGATGATTTCAGAAAAGCTTTGAAAGAGCAGTTAGGATTTTTACCATCTTTGGAATTTGTTGAAAGAGTTTATGCGGTTGTTGGCGATATAGATACTGATGGAGTGCCTGATGTTATTGATAATTGCCCTACAATTTCAAATCCAGATCAGCTTGATACTGATGGCGATTTGGTAGGAGATGCGTGTTCTGGCGAAAATACACCTCCTCCAGCTAATTTTGATGAACATGTTACAGCTTTGAAATCAGCAATAAATTTGGATTATGTTGAAGCTATGGATAAAGTGATTGTTGAATATGGGACTATGAATGAATTATTTGCAGGTCTTGCGGAAGATAATGAAGTCCGAATTCTTTATGATAGTATTTTATCTTGTGTTGATAGCGTTTGTAGTAGCGGACTGCTTATTGATTTAAAAACTACTCCGACTGACGAGAATTTTAGGAAAACAGATGATTCTTTGAATAAATTAACTAATTTAGTAGGAAATCTTGAATTTGTTTCTATAAAATTAAATGCCAATACTCTTAAATGTAAAGCTCCATGCACGGTTAGTTTTGATAGTCTTGGAACTGTTGATCCGTCAGGCATTAGTGTTGCTAATTATCAGCATAATTGGGATTTGGATGGAGATGGAATTTTTCATGAATCAGATGCATTTTCTGATACCGCTTGCAATGAACGTGGAGGAGATGAAAATGATACGGTCGATGGGGGAGAGGATGTGAATGGAGATAGTCTTGAAGATGCAAAATCCAATGTTGTTTGCACATATTTTGAATCAGGTACTTATATTGTAACTCTTCGTGTTGATAGTAATGAGCCTAGTAAATATGCGCCAGGTATGGCTCAGGCTAAGTTGTTGATTCAGGCTCCTGATAGTAAAATTAATTTAATTGCTTATCCTGGCGAAACTGCGTCAGAAGAAACTACATCCGTTATTTATGATTTGATAAATGAACCGGCAGTAAAAAATTCAACAGTTGATTTCTCACCGCAAGAAGCTTCACTTGGTATTACTTTTGATGCTAGTGCTTCGCTTGGCAAGAGTGGAAAACCGGTTTCTGATTTTATTTTTAATTTTGAAGGAGCGCAGTCTGAAGTTTCAAGTCTGCAGGGTAAAGTGATTTATTATTTCCCAACTGATCAGTCGGGCGAAGTTATTTTGGATAGTTATGATGTTAAAGTTACTTTAAGAGAAGGGGATATTGCTGATAGCTATCCTTTTAAAATAGTGATAAAAAATCCTGATGCGGAAACAGAAGTTAGTGAACCTTTAGAAAAAGTTGTTGGTGAAAAATGGTCTTTCGATGCTAGTAAATCTTCAGCGCAAGGTAAAATCACTGAATATTTATGGTCAGTTTCAAATGGCGGTGATGCGGTAGTTTCTGAAACTGAAAATGCTTCAAAGGTTTCATGGACACCATCGAAAGCTGGTAATTATATTGTAAGTTTGAAACTAACCGCGGAAACAAGTAGCGGCATTGTCGTAGATACAACTAGCATGAGTATTGATGTTAGTGAAGTTCCTCCTAAGAGTTGTTTTAGCTATGAGGTAAAAAATGAAAATGATCCGGCTACGGTATATTTGGATGGTAGTTGCAGTCAAAATGAAGATTTGGAAGATGAAAATTTGGAATATAAATGGGAAATTATGACTGAAAAAGATAATTATGTTTTGTCAGAATTAAATTTTGAATATGATTTAGATGGAGATGCGAATTTTTTAAATAATGAAAAGTTAATTGTTAGGTTTAAGAAAATAGATGAATATAGAGTTGATTTGACAGTTAATAATAATCCTGAAAAACCTCAAACTGACGTAATGAGTTCTTTTATTAATATTGATAATATCTTAGATTTAAACGCTGAAGTTTATGTCTATCAGGGTGAAAAGTATATTAAAGGTAATGTTGCTAATATGGATAGTCCTGTTTTTGGATTTGATTTTGGTAGTGTTTATGCGACAGAAAATTCGGCTCAAGAAAGTTATTTAGATATAAATATTAATTGTGATGGAGGTGAAGGTAAATTCGCATCTGTAGATGGTAAAACTTCGTGGAAATTAGATGGTAATGTTGATTATATTTGCAAATATGCTGAGTCTAATGTTTATGATTTTCAGGTTGAAGTAGCTGATGAAAGTTATAGAAATGGAAATGTGAAAAATTCTGTTCATAAAAAATTATATTTATCAGCGGCAGATCAGCCTTTCGCGATTATTAAAGTACAAGTTGATGGACAAGATGTGATTCCTGATGTTGATAATTATGTCATCGCTAATACGATTTCTAAATTTACCTTTGATGCCAGTGATTCAAGAAATTCTAATGGCGAGGGCGATGAAAATTTAACGTATAGTTGGAATCTCGGAAATGATTTGCCTCCGCAAACATCAGAAATTGTTAAAACAGTTTATGACGAACCATCGGTTGACTTCAAACCTTATATTGTTACTTTGACAGTTACCGATAAAGGACAAAATTATGCTACCAGCGAGGCTAGTTTGAATGTTTTAATTGTTAAAGAATTACCGAAAATTAATAATTTTGTTATTGATTCTTTAATTAATGTTAATGACGGTGAAGATATTATTGCTCCAGTTCAGGTTAAATTAAGAGCCGCTGTCAATGATATTGACGGTGAAGTTGTTAGATATTTGTGGGGATATTTGGATGCTGATAATACCGCCAAAGGATATATTGATTCGCAAATAACTTTTGATCCTGAGACTATTTTTACTGTTAATAATAATGGAGATGCTGGAGATAGCAAAAATTATATTTTTACTTTGATAGTTACAGATAATGATAATAATATGACAGGTACGAAAAATAGCTCTTTGGAGGGGGCGAATTGTGATGTCTCCGATATGTTTGCCAATACGAAAAAAGATTGTTCTGCGGCTGAGCCTGAACTTGAAGTCGTTAATGGTGAGAATGAGAATCCACAGGCTTCATTTACAGTTGACAGAAACTCTATTTATGTTGGCGAACAGGTAAATTTTGATGCTGGCACTTCTTATGATAGCGACGGCAGTATTAAAGAATATATTTGGGATTTTGAAGGCGATGGATTTTATGATAACAAACCTGTTAGCACCAAAGCTATTTCTCATACTTTTGATACAGTTTCTAACGAAGGACTTAAAGTCAGGTTGAAGGTAAAAGATAATGACGGATCAACAGCAGTTTCGGAGCCTGTAGCTATTTATATTGATGCTTTGACTGATCCACCTGATGCCGCTTTTGTTATGGAAGCGGTTAATGGACTTGCGGCTACATTTACTAATACTTCTACTGTTGATGAAAGCGGAGAAGAATTAAAAATAACTGAATGCCAGTGGGATTTTGATGCTGATTTTGATGCTAATGGCAATGGAATAAAAGATGATGATAATCAGATGTTTGATGATGAAACCAAAGATTTATGTCAAGGAGGTATTTTTACGTATAAAATTCCTGAGACCTATCGAGTGGTTTTACGCGTGAAAGATAGTGTTGGCAGTCTTGATAAAGTTACTAATTTTGTAGAAATAAAGTCAGAAAAAGATTTACAGGCATATTTAACAGCTTATGATAGCGATGGAAAAATTAAAAAAATAGAATCTGATGGAGCTTATCATATTAGTTCTGATGATCCGTATATTAATTTTGAAGTTTCCGCAGAAGGAGGTTTTGCTCCATATACATATATTTTAGATACAGATATTTTAAAAGATACAAACGGCAATGGAATTAATGATGATGATAATTATAATTCTATTGAGGTTAACGCTTTGAAAGAAGGCGAAAGCGATAAGATTAAAACTGAATTTGCTTATTTAACAGGTACTTATTTTACAGTTCAGTTATCCTTGCAAGATTCATCTGGTGAAAGTGTTGAAGTGAAGCAGAAAATCATCTTAGAAATTAATGAATTAGAAGTATTGGATGTTTTTTTGTTACCAAGCGATAGTTATGCAAATTTGCTTTATCAATCAGACGGAACAATTCATTTCACATCAAGCCCAGCCAATATTAAATTTAAGTTTAAAGCCATAGGTGGTCAGTTGCCTTATGATTTTTGTTTTGATAAAAATATTTATTTTGATAGCGATGGTAATGGAGAAGAGGATGATGATTGTAATTTTTCTTATAATAATATTAATGATAATAATTTTCATGAAACAGCAGTAATGGATTTTTCTAAAGATTGGGGAAATATAGTGGTACAAATGAGTGTTACCGATGATAACCAAGATATAGATAAAATTACAATTCCGATTGTTTTTGATATTGATGAGGTGGGAATGAATATCAATGAAAATATTGGTTATGCAAGTATTTTAAATATGGCAAGTGGAAAATTGATTGTTGTTTTGGTAACAATTCTAGGATTTGGTATAATCGTTTACGTCTTTGACAGAAAAAAGTAAAAATATATATATTTTTTAAAAAAAATTTATGGTAGAAAATACAAATTCGCAAAATCAAAATCAAAATAATTCAGGCGTTCAATCGCAACAGAATCAAGAGGTGAATGCGCTAAATAATCAACCACAGGTTCAACAACAGACAAATCCAGCGCAACCTGTCAGTCAGCCAGTTCAAAATTCTCAACAAAGTTCGGTCCAACCTCAAGCTCAAACCACTCAGGCTCATAACATTCAGTCAGCGCCTCAAGTAAAAGATAAACAAGCTTTTAAGGCTAAGAAAAAAATGATTTTGCTCTTAGCTGTAGGATTGATTTTATTTTTCTTGATTGCGTTTGTGATTTTGTTTTTTTTAATGAGTCAAACAACTTCACCTGAATCTAATCCTTTTATACAAATTTTCGGACTTAATCCTGAAGATTGGGTGCCATTTTTGATTAATATTACTAGTGCGGGATTTGGATTTTTAGTTTTTGTCTTTTTTATTGTAGCTTTGATTGGAATTTTTAAGATAGCTATGAGCAAAAAAGATGATAAGAAAGCAAAAATGAAAGGTTTTGTTATGACTGGAGCTGGTGCAGTTTTGTGTTTGCTTTTGATCGTAGTGTGGATGTTTGTGTATCTTAATTTAAGCGCAAAAAGAGCTGATCAAACTGGTAGCGTGCAAAAAGATTTTATTTCTACTGATCCTGTGAAAACAGTTGATTTAACTGCGCCAATGGAAATTTCTTTTGATGCTAGCGCTGTAGAGAGAGCTGTTCCCGC
>MFXJ01000044.1 GCA_001787465.1 Candidatus Peregrinibacteria bacterium RIFOXYB2_FULL_32_7
TCATGCTTTGTTAAATCTTTATATTCTCTTTGTTTTAAAATATTATTTTTGCTGATGATGGCTCCTTTTAATAAAAATTGATCCCGTACCAAAAATTTACTTCTGTCTGGAATATCATGAGGCAAATCTTCACTTTCCTGATCATACCTATAAATACCGCCTTCAGCGATAAGGATACCGTCCATTACATATTGAACATTATTTCCAATATAAATATTTCCATTATTTCCGGAAAGATCCTGTTTTGCGATTAAAACCATTTGTTTACCAATAATATTTTCATTGATATAAATATTTCCGCCGTTGGTGATATAGGTATAAATTTCTGTACCTAATTCTTCAGAAATTGTTGCTATTTTTATATTATTATTGCTGACAGTAATTTTTTCTCCATCCACAATAGAAGATTTATTATCTAAAAATTTATTGATATTTCTTTGTAAATTCGCAAAAGATTGAGCGCTGTCAGCTCCAATGTTAATTACTTTATCATAATTACTGCCGGCAACTACTCCGGAAATATTGACATTATAATTAGTAATAATGTTTTCATCCGCCTGAGTTGACTTCGGCAGAGATAATTGGCAAGTGAAAATATCAATTCCATTTATGGTATATTTTGCGCTTGAGTTTAAAAGTTCATTTATAATTTCAGGCTCAGGTTCACCTTCCGGCAAACCTGTTATTTCCGCCTTTATTTCCAAATCAGTATTGGTTGTATCTTCAGTGTACGGAATAGAAATATTTTTTCCTGATTGAGGATTAATAAATTTAAAATCCAAAGTCCCGCTACCGTCTAATTCTGCAGATAATTGATAATTAATTTCCGCGGTATTCAAAATCGCGGTGTTTAAATCGACAAGCGCGTTAATTGTTTGGCTTTCGCCAGTTTTGACTGTGAAATAAGGGGCGTCATTAATTTGTAATGAAGTTACTTGAATTGGATTTTCAAATTCTAAAAATAAGTCATTATTACTAAAATAGACTTCGTATTGATTGCCGTTTACATTTGCTGTTGCTGATTTAATTTCATAATAATAATCAATATTTTGTCCGCAATGCTCGCTGATATTTTTATTTATTGGCGCTAGCGAACTTAAATACCAAGTATTTTCTTGTGAGTCATCTTTTTTTAAATTTATTAATTGTTGATAACTGCTACCATTATTATCAATTTGATTGGAAACTAAATTTGAATTAGCTTCTATATTAAAATCAGTAACATTAACTTCATTTTGATCAGCACCAAAAATAATTAAATTTATTTTATATCCTTTTGATCCTGCGTAGACGATATGTTGCGAGTCAATATTACCTGGATTAGGCGTGATCATGGCATAAACATAGATGTCAGTTTTTGAATTTTTATCAAGATAATCAGGAGTCCCATTGTTATCGCTATCTGCCGGAGCCGTATATGGATCATCATCGCCAGCTTCAGTTTTGTCAGAGGATCCATCATTATCGCTGTCTGAATCCATATAATTAGGAATGCCATCTTTATCTTCATCAACATTAGTTTCAATTTCATCAATAATATTATCGTCATCGCTGTCCAAATCTTCACAATTAGCTAATCCGTCATTATCAGTATCAATTTTTTCTAAATCTTCCGTGCCAAAACTACTGCAATAAACTTCTTTTAATTTTCCATCTGAAGCGTTACAACTGTCAGTCAATTCTTTTTCTTCACCGCCGATATAATAAATTCCGGTATTTGATCCGGCATTATAAATATCGTATCCGTTATCAGTTTCGGTACAGGCGATATAAGAATCGGAACTTGACGGTTCGCAAGCTCCATTTTTACAAACTTCTCCTTCATTACAATATAGAAGCTGTAAATTGCCCTTGCCACTGTCGCAATAAGATTCATATACACCATAAAGACCAGAACAGAAATCCGAATGAGTAGCGTTATCGCCATTTGAATACCAATTACCTTGCGTATAGCCCGCGGTATTTTTATTTACGCCGTCGCTATCAATACAAGATGACGTGCTGTCTGCTTTCAAAAAGTGAGTAACTTCATTTAATTTATTTAAATAAAAGCCAATAGTCCCACTTTTTTCTTCTAAAGCCGGACGAATAAAAATATTATTTTCTTCATTTGCTTCTTTAATTTTATTGTTAGAATCAACGGTTACGGTTACTTCATAATTATCAGCCTCGTTAACATCAATTTTAAAAGATTTTAAAGCTTGGCTATAAATCCGCACACATTCATTAGCGGGAATTTCACCGTCATAATTGTTATCTTTGTCTTTTCCATTAGCCGTAAAATTGATTTTGAATTCCGAAATACTTTGATTAACAGAACAAACATCAGCATAATAAGCGTCTTCTTGAATCGTATCTCTGCCAACATCCCCAATATATAAATCTTGTCCAAAACAAATCTTTTTAGTCAAAACATTATCTTCTTTTGTAGATTCATTAATTTTATTTTCAGGATCAAGATCAACTTTTGCATCATAACAATCCATTTGTTCTGAATTTATATCATAATGACTAAAAGGTTTTGTATATGAACGAACGCAAGTATTAGCGGTTAAATCGTTATATTTAAAATCACTGCTTTTGCCGTTGACGTTAAAATCATAGGTAACTTTTTCAATTCCTTCTTCTTCTGTGCAGATATCAACAAAAAACTTGTCAGAATTTTGTGGGTCAATTCCTGTATCTATAACAGACAAATTAACTTTTTTCTTAGCTTCTTCATTAACATCGGCATTATCAATAACCTCTGAAACGCAGGCTCCTTCACTGCAAATATAATTTTCCGGACAATAATCATATTTTATATACATATATTTTTGCGGATCCACACATCCTTCTTCATTATCAGAGATACCGTCTCCATCTTTATCATAGGCATCTTTACCAAATGATTCCGTTAAACAATTATTATTTTCGTTTGCTTCTGTCACAATATTTGGATCATCAACGCATACTTTTAAAATGTATTTGCCTTCAAGCGAAATAGAGGAAGTAGTTACCGTTCCTCCGCCTGCTAATAAAAATATTTTATCTTCCATATCTACCCATTGTAAATCCATCCATTCCTCTCCATCCAAATAAACTTTGGTATGACCGTTGGTATCAGAATCAACATTAGTTGCCCCTTCATTTTTCATCGTAATAAAAAGATTAGTGCCATCAATAGTAATTTTTGATACTACTAAATCAGCTGGTCCGCTAATAGGCGCTAGTTCTAATTCAGTTACTAAATAAATATTATCAAAATCAATATATCCATAGTTATCGCTCCAGGCTTTTCCGGTTAATTTCATTGGATTTGTAGATTTATCTATTTTTACTCCATACGGAAATTCATCACTAGGATTATCATCATCAAAACGAAGATAATCATTTAATTTATCACTCCAAGCATAGCCAATAAGATTTGAATCTTTATCAGCATAAACTTGGTAATCAAAATCTCCGCAGGCTATTCCAAGATTATCTCCATTTTCACAATAAAGGCTTACCTCCTCAAGATCTCTATTATTATCCGTTAACCAGCCTTTGATATTCCAAATATTTTGTCCGGTAGTAATTCTGCCTACATTTTCCAGAGGAACGATATTTTGAAAAATTGTTGAATCTGTTACGTCAAAATAATAAGTAATGATTTCAACAGTTTCTTCTTTTATTTCTGGCGCTTCTTCATCGCAGGCATCGCCAATTTTATCACTATCAGTATCTAATTGATCTTTATTAGAAATTGTCGGACAGTTATCGCTGTTATTTCCTGCATAGCCTTCAGGCGCTTGATTCAAACAAAAAGAAAAAGCGCTTCCATATCCATATTCGTCATTATCTTCATCAGCATAATATTTTTTTTCAGTGTGAATATCAGCTTTTTCATCATCGCAATCTTTTTTCCCTTTATAGCCGTCTCCATCTTTATCACTGTCGCAAACATTTCCATAACCATCTTTATCTAAATCTTTTTGGTCAGAATTAGCATTACTTGGGCAATTATCGCCAGAAATATTTGAATAACCTGTAGGCGCAGTATTTTGACAAAAGTATTCTCCATCACCTGAACCAACATTATCAGCGTCTTCATCTAAGTAAAATAATTTCTCCTCATGAATAGTTGCATCATTATCATTACAATCCTTGGTAATATTATATCCATCTTTGTCTTTATCGCTCACATCTTCTGTATCAGGAGTCTTATCATCGCAATCAGGATCGTTTATCGGACACTGCGCGGATGTAGACGTTGCAAAGAGAATAAAAGTTAAAAATAGACAAGAAAATAAAGAAAAAATAATAGGAATTTTGTTTTTCATGATTTTTGGTTTAAAAAAGTGAATAAATCTTATTATTATACCTTATTTCATGTGAAAATACAAAAAATTTGTTTAAAAAATTTAGGGATTCTCCATTTGCAAAAAATCTTTTTATTGTTTAATTTTTTCTTGATTAATTTTTAATTTTATTTGTGATATAATTTAAAGACTTTAAATTTATTTATGTTATGGGGTTAGTTCAAAAAAAAATAATAGATGATGATGTGGAAGCTCCAGGAAGAGAATTGCCTATATTACGAGTTATTGAGGGTGGAAAAAACCCTTCTAATCCAGGAACTTTACAAGCGCTTTTATCTAATTTAGCCGACAAAGAAAAAGAAAATTTGAGAGGTGATTTGCAAGCAAGAGAAGGATTGAAAGTACTTGCTAGTAAAGAAAATATTTTAGGAGTTGAAGATTTGATTACTGAATTTGAAAGCAATCCTTCTTTGATGGATGAAGTGAAAATGGATAAACTTGCTCTTGTGTCATTGCTGTTAAAGCAACTTTCTTGCGAGTGGTTAAGGGATCCTGCTATAGCTTGGGCGAAAAGATTAGAAAGCGGTTGTTCTATAGATGAATTAACTAATGAACCTTTTGAAATTGAAGGTCAATGGCCGATTATGGTGAAGATTGATTTGAATGCTTTTTCTGATATTTCAAAGGCGCTTGGTGAATCTAGGATGCCACTTTTTGAGCAATTTTTGCATGATTATGTGTATGAACATACCGCGGTCTATTCTTGTTATTACGCTTGCCCTCCAGCTGGAGATGCTTTTACTTTTCTTTTTAATGATGCTAATGAAGCTAATCATTTTATGTTATCAATAAAAGATGCGGATTTTGTTCAAAAATTACTTGAAAAAAGTCGAAGCAATGAAAAATATTTTGAAATTCTTGCACTAATGCGAGAGGTAGAGCAGGTAGGAATTAGAATTGCAGAAGGAAAAACCGCTAATTCATTTAGCATCGCGGCGATTCAGTTCGGTAAAGCAGAAAGGATCAAACAAACTTGTTATTCTACAGATCAAAATCCAGATCAAGCTGTGTTAGCTTATAATGGTGGACCAGGATTTAAAGGCGCGACAAAATTTCAAAAATACGCCAAAGCTGGAGCCGCATTAGTTACTAGTTCTTTCTATGATGCCTTGACTCAAAAAGAGTTATTTGAATCAGCTGTTGCGGTACAAAACGAGTCTGGAGAAGTAATAATTTTAGCTAGAAGTGAAGTTGAGGAAGGTAATGAAAATGGAGTTTTTGTAGATAAAGAAACTAAGAAGGAGTATAAAGTAGCAGAATTTTTTGAAGATACTAAAACAGGAGATATATTGCTTCTTTCAGAAGGACAGGCGCGTTATTCTGAAATAAAGAGTGATGAAAATAGATATAGATTATTAGATCCAGAACAAGATAGAAGATGCCAATATTTTATTTGTAAAAAAGATGTAAGGAGTAAAGTTAGAAGATCAGAGGAGGGAGATGCTGTAGTAAGGCCGAAACATGCCCTTAGTGATAAAGATATTTCCGGATTAAGCGTAGATTACTTATCAGGTCTTGCTTTTGGGATTGGAAGGATGTATCCAAGAGGTTCTTTAAGCGATGTTAATTCGGGTGAAAGAAAAGAAATGGCCCATTTTGAAACACAAATGTTTTTTTCTTTATCTTTTTGTTCTTTAGATGATCTGACAAAAGGTAAAGAATTTTTTCAAACCGCTTTTAATAATTTTTTAGTAAGATCAGTAAGTGAACCAAAGCCAAGATTTATCATAGATGAAAATCGTTTGTCTTTTCAAATGCCTGCTGAAAAAAATGCCTGTACAGCAATGCTTCAATATTTGCACGATACGTTAATGCCTATTTTTAGAGAAAATTTTTCAAAATCGCCAATATCTTTAGGAATTTCTGTTGGACATTCGCAAAGAGGAGCGAATAAATCAGGTCAGCCTGATAGAAATTGGTTAAACATGGGAGGCCGACCAACTATTGAAGCAGTTCGAGCTTCAGGTCAAAAAATTCCAGGAGAAGATATTGTTATCACAGCGCAAGCCGCTGAATTTTTTCCAAAAGAGATGGTTCATCCATTAGGTAATAAAGATTTTAAAGGCATTGGTAGTCGAGAATGTTTTGGTTATGGTTATGAAATGAGCAGTGTTCCGGATTTTATAGGCATGAATGATATGCAGACAGCAGTAAATCAAGAATTAGAAAAATTAAACGCAGAAGAAAGCGTAGAACAAATTTTGTTAAATATTTCTTCTTCTGATAGGGGCATGGGAGAGGATTCTGTTTTGGGTTGGATAAGTTTGCGTTTAAGAGCAATGAGTGATAAGTGTTCGGTTGTCAGAGTTGATGTTCCAAGAGGCAATAAAAGTCCAAGACAACTAGAATCTGATATTGTTAGTGGTATAAAATCAATGTTAGAAGAGAAAACATCTGCTGATAGCGCTTCTGCTGTTTCTCAAGAGACGAGATTAATTAGAGAAAGAATTCTTGAGTTGCAAAATGGCAAGACTAAACCTCTTGTTTTAGTGATTAATGGCCTTAGCGTAGCCGATCAAGAAAGTATTCAGGCTTTGAGTGTAGTAAGGAATTTCCCTGGTAGAGTTCATCTTGTGAGCAGTACTCAAGGAGTTGAAGCGAGCAGGAATATATTTCAAATTCTTGGATCTAGAAATGTGGCAACAGAAACATTGGATTTAGAAGAAACAGCTCAATTTATTTTTGAAAGAGTGGCTGGAGGAGAAATTAATGATATCGATAAAGAGGAAATAAAAGCTGAGATACAAAAACACGCGTTATATTTAAAATTACCAACTGACAGAATTCCTTATGATACAGCTATTGCTCTTGCTAGAGTTGCTAGTAAAGAACGTGGCACAGGAAAATGGATTTTAAGACAAAAAGAAGCAGATAGTGCGATTCAAACAGAACTTGGAGAAGCTGGAGTTAGAGGACAAACCGCGGAAATATTAACAGTATGCAGTCTTTTTAATGGCGGAACTTTTACAATTGATAATTTGGGTAAAATATATGGACAGGAAACTGGAGAAACTTCTATGGAAGGAATTGTTCAACGATTATTAGATGAGCATTATATAATTTGTATTTCAGGTGAGATGGCAGAAGGAGCTTCGTATGTTTGTTCTCCAAGAGTAGTTGAGGATTCAGATGCTTTACTTGATATGTATCCTACAAAAAGAGATGACTGGTTAAAAAATGTCTATAAATTACATAATCAAAATCTAGATTTAGGAGGAGAAGTAAATGATGGTAATATAGCTCTTTTTGAAAGATCTTTTACACTTTTATCTCGTGTGGACAGAACAAGTCTTGGGAATTTAAGAGCAGAATTTATTAATTGTGGAAATAAATTGATTGCTTATCATCTTGAAAAAGGACAAATTGCTTCTACTCGAAGATATTTATCAATATTAAGTGATTTGTTGTTACCTGCAATAAGCAATGTTAATTTTGCGGCTGATTGGATGGCTTATCAAGTTGCTATAGCGCAATCTTTTCTTGAACTTGATGAATTTGCCGTTGCTCAAGCGAAATTAATTGAAGCAAGAGATGCAATTCAAGCACCAGAACCATTAAATCGTTTTAAGCGAAATCCTAAATTTCAAGAAGCCTGGTCGGATTTACATTTCTATTTAGCTGAAAGTTGCAAATTGCAATCTGAAACAACTAAAGAAATTGGAGCAAGTGAGGAGAAATACGCACAACATCAGGAAGGATTTCAACAAGCTAGAAGTGAATTTACAGAGACAGCATCAAATAGCGTTTATCAGCAATTGCAGGATATGTTTTTTAATATTTACGATATTCATCAGGAAGAGTCTGAAGAGCGAGATCCAACAAAAGCTGGTAGAATTGCAGAAATTTTTGAGACATTAAATAAGGAAATTCCAAAATTAGCTGATCAATTGCAAGGCGCTGAACGTTTAAGATTTAAGAAACTTGAAGCCATGGCAAAACATATGGTGTTTCTAGCTTATAGAGAATTGCTTTTAGAGAAATGGGGAGATAGAAAAGCTAGAAAATTCAATCCAGGATCTTTTCAAAGTGATGATTTTCAAACTGATGTTACTCAGTTACATCAATATGCGCAAGCTACACGTTCAGCATATAAAGAGTTAATAGATCCATTTAGAGAAGCCGCTATTTTGTATACGCAATTATCAACTTATATGCCAGAATTAGTTATGAAAGTTAAAGATGGTATGGAATATGTACGGCAAATAGCGAGCAGAATGAATGAATTAATAGGAAGTTACAATATTCAGCCTAAACTTGCGGTATTTAATAAAGTTCTTGATGGAGAATTAATGAGAATGGATGGTGCAGAGCAAAATATTAGAACTGCTATTTCATGTTATGAAAGTGCTTTGACAGACAGATTAGCACCAAATTTTGAAGCTCAAAAATGGATTATTATGGCTATGGTAAATTTAGTTATCGCTAGTACTATACTTTGCGTTCAATATGAAGAACCAATTAATAAACTTGAAAGTGTGATTGACAGATTCAGGACACATATTGCATTGTTAAAAAAATATGATATTGAAAAAAATGGCGTAAAGATTAAGATGGCGGTTCATGCTATGGATATGCTTTGTAGTAAAGTCCCAGATTGGATAGTTGGTGAAGTAAACCCAATATTAAGCGAGTTAGGGAAGGAAATGCCTGTTTGTTTAAATCAATTTCTTATTTACTTAACAAATAAAGAATTTTTACAATAAAAAAGCTTTAAAAAATTATTATTTTAAAGCTTTTTTAATAATTTTCCTTATAAATTATATACTACTCATAAATAACGCATCTTGATAGTTGCTTGCCATTTCAAAGACTTTGTATCCGAAAATCATCGTTGCTATTACCGCTCCTGTTAAAGCGCCAAGCCAGACAAGAATTACTGGATGAATGCCATCACAACAAGAATTAGATTTTTCCATATTTATTTTGGTTAGAAAGTAAAAAAAT
>MFXJ01000045.1 GCA_001787465.1 Candidatus Peregrinibacteria bacterium RIFOXYB2_FULL_32_7
CCTTTATGAACTCCGTAATTACCCAACAGAAGATTTTATTGAAAATTAAATTATATAAAAATTTCAATCAATGTTTTCCTTCAAAATTCACTCCATCGATAAAAATGCTCGTACTGGTCTGATCAAAACCAATCACGGCGAAATAGAAACTCCGATCTTTATGCCCTGTGGCACCAAAGGCACTGTTAAATCTTTGGATCCTGACGACTTGAATAAATTAAATGTTCAGATCCTTCTAGGAAACACTTATCATCTACATTTTCGTCCTGGTGAAAATTTAATTAAATCAATGGGCGGACTTCATAAATGGATGCACTGGGATAAACCAATTTTAACAGATTCAGGCGGATTTCAAGTATTTTCTTTTGGACAAGGAGAAAAAAAAGGACTTGATATAAAAGCCCCAAAAATTACTAACGAAGGAGTAGAATTTTATTCTCCATACGACGGTTCAAAACATTTTTTCACGCCGGAAAAAGCAATTCAAATTCAAAAAGACCTTGGATCAGATATTATGATGGCTTTTGATGAATGCGCTCCTGCTGATTGTGATAAAATTTATGCAAAATCAGCTATGCAAAGAACACATAATTGGGCACTGAAATGTTTTAAAGAATATCAAAAACTAACTAAAGAAAATGAAAATATGGGAACGCTTTTCCCGATTATTCAAGGAGTTATTTTTGAAGATTTACGAATTGAATCAGCGAAATTTATGGCTGATTTGGATTTACCAGGAATAGCCATTGGCGGATTAAGCGTAGGTGAAGGTAAAGAAATTATGTATAATACTTTAGACATTATAAATCCATATTTACCAAAAGAAAAACCTAGATATTTAATGGGAGTTGGCACGCCTGAAGATTTATTAAATGGAGTAGAAAGAGGAATTGATATGTTTGATTGCGTCTTACCAACCAGATTTGCCAGACACGGAACTATTTGGACGAAATTTGGCAGAATTAATGTGCGAAACAAAGAATATACTAATTCAGATAAACCAATTGATGAAGATTGCGTTTGTTATGCCTGCAAACACTTCACTTTAAGCTACATCCAGCATTTATTCAAAGAAAAAGAAATTCTAGGAATAAGATTAATGACTATTCATAATTTACATTTTTTGCTAAATTTAATGGCGGAAATTAGGAAAGCGATTAAAGAGAAAAGATTCGAAAAATTTAAAAAGGATTTTTTAGAAAATTTCGAAATAAATCCTGAAATTTAAAATTATTTTTAAAAATGCATAACGTCATCGTCATTGGTTCCGGAATTGCTGGACTTAATTTTGCTCTTAATGCCGCTCCATATGGCAAAGTCCTAATTGTTACTAAAAAAAAGGCAATTGAAGCTGGCACTAATTATGCGCAAGGAGGAATTGCCGGAGTTTTAAGTAAATATGATAGTTTTGAAAAACATATTACAGATACTTTGGAAGCTGGAGCTTATCATAATGATAAAAAAGCCGTTAAATTTATGGTAGAAAAAGCTCCTGAAGCAATCCATAATTTGATCGAATATGGAGTAAATTTTGCCAGTCATCGCGGTGAAATTTTATTAACTCAGGAAGGCGGACATAGCGAACGAAGAATCGCTTTTGTCGGAGATTATACTGGAAAAGAAATAGAAGAAACTTTACTTAAAAATGTAAAAAAACATCCAAATATTGAAATTTCTGAACATACTTTTGCCTCTGAATTAATTTTAGACAAGAAGAAAAAAACTTGCTTAGGTGTTGAAGTGATAAAAAATAAAAAAATAAAAAATTTATTTGCGAATATAATCGTTTTAGCTACTGGTGGTTGTGGACAAGTTTATCTACACACCACAAATCCTGATATTTCAACCGGAGATGGTCTTGCCATGGCAGAAACTGCCGGACTTAAATTTAAAGATTTAGAATTTATTCAATTTCACCCAACAGCATTTAATTATTGGGGCGAGGCAAAATTTCTCATTTCAGAAGCAGTCCGAGGTGAAGGTGCTTATTTAAGAAATGTCAAAGGAGAAAGATTTATGTTAAAAATTCATCCTCAAGCCGAACTGGCTCCAAGAGATATTGTTGCCAGAGAAATTTATGAAGAAAGCAAAAAAGGCCAGGTTTATCTAGATATCACTCATAAAGATCCAAAAGAAATCAAACTCAGATTTCCAAAAATTTATCAATGGTTAAAAGAATATGAATTTGATTTAACAAAAAATTTAATTCCAATCACTCCAGCCGCACATTATTGTTGTGGAGGAATCAAAGTAAATCTAAAAGGTGAATCTGGTATAAAAAATCTCTATGCTTTCGGCGAAGTTGCCTGTACTGGAGTCCACGGCGCAAACAGACTAGCTTCCAATTCCCTAGTTGAAGCTCTAGTTTTCTCAAATCAGATTCTGAAAGCGACACTGCTGAGCGTAGCGAAGCCACCGAAAGCGACAATTCACATTGTCGCCAACATTGTCGCCAACATTGTCGCCGAGCGCAACGCCACAAAATCATACCTCCCTCTCCAAAAACCCCTAAAAGACAAACTAAATTCTATCCAAACTGAAATAAAAACCATCATGTGGAACAAGGTCGGCATCATCAGAAAAAAAGAAGAAATGCAAACCGCCCTAAAAGAACTTCAGGCTCTGAAAGCGACACTGCTGAGCGTAGCGAAGCCATCGCCGAAAGCGACAATTCACATTGTCGCCAACATTGTCGCCAACATTGTCGCCGAACGCAACGCCACAAACGCCACAAACGAAAAACTAATCGAAACTAAAAATCTCCTCGCAACAGCCCAACTAATTACCAAAGCGGCTTTAAAAAGGGAAAAAAGTTTGGGAGGACATTATTTAATCTCTTCCCTTCACGACTACCCATCCTCCAAGAATCACCATACAAAATACCATAATCAAAATTGCCACTAACTTCTGAGTAGAATTTGATGTAAAAAGCGCAATTGCTCCAAAAGCAGTACAAATAAAATAAAATGCAAATAGTGTTTGTCTTTCTGTAAATCCCGCTTTAATAAATCTATGATGTAAATGCTTTAAATCTCCTTTAAAAGGTGATTTTTTTTCAACTAAAACTCGCCGTAAAATAGTCCAAACAAAATCAAGGAGTGGAAATCCTAAAACCAAAGCAGTTGTTGCAATTTTAGCACCAGACAAAACCGCTAAAACTGCAATAATAAAACCCAAAAACATTGATCCTGTATCCCCCATTAGAATTTTTGCTGGATAAAAATCAAATAACCAGAAAGCCAAACAGACAAAAACAAGAATAATACTCAAATTTGACACTACACTTTGATCAACTAAATGAAAATTTTCTCTGCTTAAAAAGAAAATCGCTAAAGCAGAAATTATAGCTAGTCCGCTTGGCAGACCATTAACTCCATCCATCCAATTCATAGCATTCATCATTACAACTATCCATAAAATCACTAAAGAATCAGCCAAAACTATAAAATCAAAATGAAAAGAAAAAATATCAATTGGTAAAATTATTTGATTTAATAGAACTACTCCTCCTAAAGGATTAGAAATTTCCAAAATTCCGGTCCCTGTAGCTAAAACGATCACTGCGACTAAAAACTGCACCGGCAAACGAAAATACCATTTCAAAGCTTTCAAATCATCCCAAAAATTTACAAAAATTAAAATTGTCGACGCCACAAAAACTCCCCACAATTTCATGTCAAAATCCACAAATAAAAAAACTGTAAGGAAAAAAGCCAAATATAAAATCAAGCCACCAAAATAAGGAATCGGCTTTCTGGTAAGTCCATACTTCTCAGGTTTATCCAAGAGCTGTAATCGAGGAAAATACTTCAAAGCAAACAAAATTCCGATCAAACTTAACAAAAATCCGATAATGGCTGGTAGAATATATTCCACAAAAAAATGAAAATTAAAAATTCTTATATACTTTCAAAATCTCCCCCTCTTTCTTCAAAATCGAAACAAATTGATCATCATAAAACGCAGCTAAATTTTCCTCTTCTTTTTCAAAATGATCAACAATAATCTTACCGCATTTCACTTTTTCAAATTCAATTTTATTTAAATTTATCCTGCAAAATAATTTATTCACAATATCATTTATTGAAATCTGCATATGATTCGTAGCATTATCCATTTTATTCAAATCTTCAATTTTTAAACTATCCTTAATATCAAAACCACCAACTTTAACGCGTCTTAAATTTGACATTACTGCTCCGCATCCTAATTTCGCCCCTAAATCATGCACCAAAGATCGTACATATGTCCCCGAAGAACAATGAACATTAAATCTAAATCTTTTTCCCTGCCCGGATGAATCGTTCAGACGGGTTTCCTTTATTCTATCAAAATTCTCTATCCTATAAACCGTAACTTTTCTAGCCTTTAAATCAACGTCCTCCCCCTGTCTCACTCTGTCTGACGCTCTCTTTCCATTAATTTTTAGAGCAGAATATTGCGGTGGTTTCTGCATAATTTCTCCTTCAAAAGATTTTAAGATTGTCAAAATTTCCTCATCGCCAAAATCAACTTTTCCATCAAAAACTTCTAAATTCCCAGAAAGATCGTAAGTATCACTCTTCATTCCCAAAATCATCTCAACTTCGTAAGTTTTATCCAAATGAATCAAAAATTCCAAAAGTTTTGTTGCTTGCTTGCCAACTGCAACCACGAGTAAACCAGTAGCTAATTTATCCAAAATTCCGCTATGTCCGACCTTTTTTATGCCAAAAGCTTTTTTGACTTTATAAACAACATCAAAAGAAGTGATTCCTGAAGGCTTATCAATCAAAAGAAAAAAATCCATAAAAACATCAAAAAAATTACTATTTTAACTTAATAGATAAATAAAAATAAAACAACAAATTTAAAAAATTATTCCTTTTTCTTGGAGCCTACTTTTTTTACAGCAACTTTCTTTTCAGTGGCAGGTTTCTTAATAACAGCTTTCTTAATAACTTTTTTTGTAGTTTTTGGCTTCTCAGCAGATGAAATATCTTTGGTCTCTACAACTACTTTTCTAGTTTTAGGTTTTTCATTTATCTCTGTAGCTGATGTTAAAATTTTCACTACTTCAACTTCAGTATATTTCTGTCTGTGTCCCCAAGTTCTTTGGTATCTCTTCTTTGCTTTATATTTATAACCTCTGATTTTTTCACCTTTCACGTGATCAAGAACTTTTAATTCTACTTTAGCTCCTTCAACATAAGGAAATCCTAATTTCAAATCATCTTTATCAGAAATTAACAAGACCTCAGAAATCATAACCTTATCTCCAGATTTAACATTTTCGATCTTCTCTATTTCTAAAACATCTTTTTCAGAAATTTTATACTGCTTTCCTCCAGTTTTTATAATTGCAAACACTTTTTAAAATTTTAAATTATAATATATCTCTAAATTGCTCAAAGATTCTAAACAAAGCTCTTCGAAAACGCAAGATTAATTTCTGCTTTTATGAAATTTCCCACTTCAATACTCACTCCACCTAATACTTTTTCCAAAATTTCCCTTTCTTCTTGAGAAAAATTTGTCAGCACAAAACTATGTAAATCCTGTTTTTCTGGAGCATATTTCCCTCGACTTTCCGTTCCAATTCTAACTCTATAAAAATTTTTATTGCCTAAAAATTCCAAAATTGATCTCATGCCATTATGAGTTCCAGCAGAGCCCTCATTCCTTACTCGGATTTTACCAATTTCAAGATCAACATCGTCATAAATCACCATTAAATCTTTCTCTAAATTTATTTTATAAAAATTAACTAAAGCCGCTACTGCCTTTCCTGAATTATTCATATAAGTCAAAGGTTTTATAAAAATCACTTCTTCATCAAAAATTTTATTCTGTGAAATCAAAGCCTCAAATTTCTTATTCTCACCAAATAATGAACAATTATTTTGTTCAATAAATCCATCCAAAGCCATAAACCCAACATTATGACGGGTTTTTGCATATTCCTCTCCAGGATTACCAAGACCAATTATAAGTTTCACTTTTTAAATTTTAAATTTATAATTATTTAAAATTCTTCATCCTCTAAATCGCATTTCCCTCCCTCCAATAATAATCTTATCCCCTGCTTTGGCTCCTACTCTTATAAGCGCATTTTTGATTTTCATCTTTTTCATGACATCATAAACTCTATGCACCGCTTCTTCATTTGTAAAATCAGTCATTTTGACAATTTGTTCTAATCTCGTTTGCTCAACAACAAAAATTTTCCTAATTTTCCTTTTATCATTAGATTTTTCTTCTTCAACTTCATCTATATCATGAGACAAAAGATTTTTCATCTCTACCTTTTTACCCATCCTTTGTTTTTTAGTCAATCGCCTCTTTTCCTTAACAAATTCAGTACTATCAATATTTTCTTTTCCAGCAAATATAATTTCAAAATCCTCCTTTCCCTTCTCCAAATGCGGCTTATAAATCTTATGTTTTTTTTCATCTATTGATTCTTTAATTTGCCGTAAAGGCACATTGCAATGCGCCTCCGCATTGATCATCTCCCATATTTTAAAAATCATCTCCTTAATACCACCGCCTGTTACGGCAGAAATACATAAAATTTTACCTTTTAATTTCTTATTTATTTTTTCCAATTCTTTTATCAAAAATTCCTTAAATTCTTCATCGATCGCATCAGTTTTATTAATTACTATAATCTGCTTTTTTTTCGCTAAATCTGCTGAATATTTTTTTAACTCCTCATTAATAGTTTCATAATTTTCCAAAATATCATTTGATGTCGCATCCAATAAATGAATCAAAAATTTTGCCCGTGTAATATGTTTTAAAAATTTATCACCCAAACCTTTCCCTTCTGATGCTCCTTCAATTAAACCAGGCACATCAACAACCACAAAACTTTCTGAAGCTTTACCGCCAAATTTGCTTAAATCCACTACTCCTAAATTCGGAATTAAAGTTGTAAATGGATAATCAGCAATTTTTGGTCTGGAATTAGAAATATGAGAGATCAGAGTTGATTTTCCAACCGAAGGCATACCAATAATAGCTACATCAGCGACTAATTTTAATTCTAAAATTAAATCAAGTTCCTGTCCTTCCTCTCCTTTCTCAGCAAAAGAAGGGGCTTGACGAGTAGAAGAAGCGAAATGAGCATTCCCATATCCTCCGCGCCCTCCTCTGGCAACAACATATTCATCCCCGCATTTACACAAATCAGTCACAAAACTATTCTCAGCTTTCAACTCTCTATTCTCAGTTTTAATTATCGTTCCCACCGGCACTTCCAAAATCAAATCATCCCCATTCTTTCCCCTTTTATTATTGCCACTTCCTCTCTCTCCACTCTCAGCTTTGAACATTTTTTTTGTTCGAAAATCAGACAAAGTATTCACATTGTCAACTGCGCGAAAAATCAAATCACCACCCTTTCCGCCATCACCACCATCAGGACCGCCTTTAGCAATAAATTTTTCCCGATGAAAACCAATGCATCCATCACCACCTTTCCCTGCCACAGCCGTTATTTTAGCTTCATCACAAAACATAACCCTTCGGGAATTATAAATTATAAATTTTAGATTTTAAATTATTTAATTTAAAAAATTTTTTTCTAAAAAAATTATACCATTAAAAAGTGTCCAAAGGACAACCATAATTTATAATTTATAATTTATAATTAAATTTACGCCTGCCTTATCTCTTTGCCACCATCTCCTCTAAACACTCCAGCAATACGAGTAAATAATCCTTTTTTATCTGCTTTTTGCTTATCATTTTTCACAATTACTTCTTTAGATTCAGTTTTTGTACCAGTCGCTTCATCAATAAGATATTTCATCTTAGAAATTGTTCCTACGTCAACATTCCCTGTATCAAGAGCCTTAGCAACTATTTCAAGATATGGATCATTTTTATCAACTCCTTCTGTCTCTCTGATCCTTTTAGCTAAAACCATTGCCTCCAAATATAATGGATTTTTAGACTTATCAAATGGTCGCCTAGAAACAGGATCACCGTTAACCATTGCCAAAGCCAATTTCTGATATTCATTTTCAATTTCTCCTTTCAAAAAATTACGTTCTTCTGAAGTTATGTCATCTGGTAGTCCGTTAATTCCAGCTAAAAGAGCATCTTTTTCTCTACCTAAAAAAGCAACACTTAAAGCTCCATCAGTCATTTCCAACATAGCAGAATAAGCTTGAGTGGCAATTCCCACATCTCCATATATTGATTCTTCTTTCGCTAAATCATCAAAAAATTTACCAAAAGCATCATTAACTTTATCTCGTAAAGCTATCTGTGCAGGAAGAGGTAATCCTTTAACATAATCAGCTGATGTTAATTTGTCGCGCAAACCTGCAACTTTACCAATTATTTCAGCTAACTGCTTAGCATTAATCTCAGCTAAACCTCTTGTATCTAAAGCTTCTTGGGCTTCAGGTGCTTGAATCGCATTCTGTTGTGCTTCACTATTTCCTTGTTCGGGAGTCATAAAAAAATTTAAGAAATATTTAAAAGCTCTTCATCTAACTTCGCAACCTGTCCTTTATCATCCTCAGAATCTATCTTTTCTGCTTCTATCAACATAGACTCCGATTGTTTTTGAAAAAAATCTTTCATAATGCTTCCAAAATTCTGTACATGTTTAACTCTTTCTTCTTCAGGCAAAGCCATAATCCTTTGTTGAGCTTGAATATAAGTATTCAAAGATTCAGCAAATTTCACCAAGGTCTGCTCATTCATCAACTCTACTGCTGATAAAAACTTTTGCTTTACATCAGCCTGCAAAAATTCAGTTTCAGAAACCAGTTTTTTAACTTCAGCTAAATTCATATTTTTAAAAATTTAAATTCTAAAAAATACTTAATTTTATCCTCGAGGTGTATTCTTATCTTTTTTAGCCTGAGCCATTCTTTGATTTTGTCTTAATAATTCCGTCTCATCAGGTAATATCTTACCATTCGCATCAACAATAACTTGTCTTGTGTTCGCCTCATGCTCTACATATGCACTCATTAACGCCAAAGCATTTGGATCCATAGTAGTAATATCCTGTTCAGCATATTGTTTAGCCATTGTATTAATCGCAGATCGCGTATAACCAAATCTAGGATCACTTAATTCATTTTTATAAGAATCTCTCAATGCTATATATTTTTCAAAAACTGCTTTACCTTCTTTATAATTCACAGGACGTTCAGCGTCATTACTTTCATCTCTAGCAGGTTCAGAATTTACTAC
>MFXJ01000046.1 GCA_001787465.1 Candidatus Peregrinibacteria bacterium RIFOXYB2_FULL_32_7
TAACATTTTGCCTATTTTTAGAAATAATTTCCTCTAAAAAATATTTTTTATATTTCATCATTTCTTCATAATTTGTGAAATCAATATTGTTTATAAAATTTTCATATTCCAACTTAGTGTATTGTTTGTTATAAACACAATATTTTTGATTTCTAAGTCCAAAGCACATAAACGAATTTTGTGTATTTCTACAATCATACAAAAAACAAGAATCTGATACTTGTTTGCAATGAAAAGAATATTTTGTGTTATAGCATGAGAACATGTAGACACAATCATACAAAAGCTCACTATCCATTACCCAATAGACATCAATACAGGAATTTGAATTGTAAATTCGCACTGAATAATAAACATCTCTGCAGTTAAGAGAATCAAAAACCGTATAACAATTTTTTAGCCCTTCACTATCCTGGCAAAACTCAGCATTTTCCTGCATATTTGAAAGAAGCGCTATAACTGGAGCAATTTTTTGTAATTCGTGAAATTGTTCAAAAAAACTTTTTGAAAAATCTATATTTAAATATGGCGAAATATAATCATCACTATTCCATTCATCATGACTATAAACAGGCATAAAGGTATTTTCAGAATAAAGAGCGATAATATTTTTTCCTGACTTTGCAGATTTAATTTGATAAAATTTCTTATTTGGATACCAAGCCATAAGACTGCGCATAATATCATTGTCATCAATCCCTAAATCCTGAATCCCAAATTTTTGATAAAGTTCTTGTTTTAAATTATTTTTTTTATTTAAAATACTTTTTTCCATAAAAATAATACTAAATATTTTAAAATTACATATTTCTATATAGATTTTAGCATTTTTTATTTTTTTATCCATATAGTGAAAAGTTTATACTAACTAAAAAACAACATTGCATGTAAAGTTATGTTATATTATACTGTACATATGAGTACAATATTATATAACGTCACTGGTCAAAGGATAGCTAAGTTAGCACGAATGGATGAAGATGTATTCCATAGTGATGATTTAGCAAATCTTTGGGAAATTAAAGATGCGAATAATTTACATACAACTTTAAAAAGATATCATCAAAAAGGTTTATTAAAAAGAATTTATAAAGGAATGTACTGTCTAAAAAACTTAGAAGACCTTGATCCATATCTACTTGGAACCAAAGCACTACATCGTTTTACTTATATTAGTACAGAAACAATACTTTTTATACATGGCATTATTAATCGCAAGCCGTCATACATCACTATGATCAGCTCCAAATCACAGAAATTTCAAATTTACAAATACAAATATACGTCCAGACAATTAAAAGATGAATTTCTATATAATCCAATTGGTATTAATCAGAAAAATGGCTACAGAATTGCTAGTATTGAAAGAGCTATTGCTGATACAATCTATTTCAATCCATATAGCCAATTTGACGCCACCAATTTAATTGATTGGAATAAAATTCAAAAAATTCAAAAATCTATTGGATATCCTCAATCCACTTAATAATTAAAATGATCTTACCTAATCCTCAAGACGCACTCCATCTTGCTTGGCTCTACAGATTATTAACAGAAATAATTGATTGTCAAAACATTTCCTCAATTATAGCTTTCAAAGGTGGCACTTGTGCAACCATGCGCGGCTGGCTCAATCGCTTTTCTGTCGATCTTGATTTTGAACTAATTGAAGATTTGGACGCTAAAAAAATGCTTTCTTTTCGACAATCTTTGAGAAAAATTTTTTCTAAGTTAGATTTAGAGATCAAAGATCAAAGCAAGATAATCCCACAATATTTTCTTAAATATACAGCTCCAGAAAATCAACGAAATACCATAAAACTAGAATTTATACCAAAAACAGCACAATCCAACACTTATGATATGGTAAGATTGATTGATATTGATAGAATCATACGTTGTTATAATCAAGAAACAATGTTTAGCAACAAATTAATAGCTCTTCTGGATAGATATGAAAAACACAAAATCATTGCGGCTCGCGATCTTTATGACATCAATCAATTTTTATTACAGGGATTTAAATTCAAACCTAGTATTATCAAAGAACGCACCAAATTATCAGTATCAAAATTCTTTATTAAACTTAATTCTTTTATAGAGAAAAAAATCACTCAAGAAATCATTAATCAAGACTTAAATTATCTGTTAAATCAAGAAGAATTTCAAAAAATCAGAAAAACATTGAAAAATGAATCTTTATTGTTTTTAAAAAAATTGTGTATGGATGAAAACTAAAGTAAGGTGTTTTCAGCTATTTATCCACACTACCTCCTTCTCCTTCAAAAACCAAGTCATTTGCCTTTTAGCATAATGCCTTGTTTCTTTTTTTAATAAATCTTTCGCCTCATCAAGCGTCATTTCGTTGTTTAAAAATTTTGCAATTTGAAGATAACCCAAACTCGACATTGATGGTAAATTACGATCGTATTTTGAAAGTAAATATTTTGTTTCTTCAATCAAACCATTTTCAATTTGCTTATCAACACGCTTATTAATTCTGTCATATAAAACTTCACGAGGCCAATCGATGGCAAATTTTAGAATATGATATTTGTCATTCTTGTGAGAGCAGGAATTTTTGTTTTCACTGCCAACTGCCATCTGCAAACTGCCAACTCTTTCTATCCCCCTTATCACATACCTCAAATTATTCGGATGAATTTTCATTGCTTCTATTTCATCCAAAGCTTTTAATTTTTCCCAAACATATTCTTTCCCATATTGCGAAGCTTCTTCTTCAAGTTGTTTTCTTAATTCCCAATTTGGCGGAGTTGCTCCTAATGTAAAATTTTCAATTATCGCTCTAATATAAAGTCCAGTTCCACCAATAATAAATGGGATTTTATTTCTTTTATAAATATCGAAAATTTTCTCCTCAGCCAATTTCTTGAAATCAAAAGTTGTGAAATTTTCATTTGGCAAAACAACATCTATTAAATGATGTGGAATATCCTGCATTTCTTTTTTTGTGATTTTTGCAGTCCCAATGTCCATTTCTTTATAAATTTGTCGTGAATCAGCAGAAATAATTTCACCATTAAATTTTTTCGCAAGTTTAATACTCAATCCTGTTTTACCTGAAGCGGTTGGACCTAAAAGCACTATTAAAGGAATTTTCTCTTTTGGAATATTTTTTAAAAAACTTGAAATCAAATCTTCTGGATTCATTATGCAACTTTAAAAAGCTTCTTAAATTTACAGGAAAAATTATACTCCTACGCTTTAATAATTTAAAATTGTATAATGCTACGAAGCTTTATAATATTGTTTATTTACCTTATAAAATAAATAATTAAGCTTCGGAGCATATACTACTTAATTTTAAAATTTAAAAGCGGAGTAGTATATCAATTTCAAAATTGTGATATTTAAACTATTTTTTTCTCACAAACCTAATCTCTTTAAAATTTTCAAAAACAAACTTAGGACTTTTCCGCTTACTATTATTTTTATACAAACTTTCTTTTTCACAAACAAAACCGCTACAATCACCAACTGGCACTTCTCTATCTTTTTTATTTATCAAAATAAACGAATTACCTTCCTGTATCCACCTATTAATTCTTTCAATTTCACATGGAAATATATCTTTACTTAAAATATGTATCGGTTCTGGAAGCGGCTTAGAAGATTCCACTTTTTGCTCTTGTTGTACATCATCTTTTGTATCTTTATCTCCTTCGCTTTCTGTTAAATTCACACCAGCAGCTTTTAACGTCAATTGATCTCCAAAAGTAACAGAATTATCAATGTCATCACTTACACGCTCAGGAGATCCACTACCAACAGCTACTTTTGGAACTACAGCATCGTTCCATTCACCCATTCTTTTTTCAGCCTCAGCTATAGACTTTACTGGTTTTTTAATAAATTTTATTCTCAATCTTTTAATTTGAGAGTTATCATTAAAACGAATCCATGTCATCTCTCCATTTCTCAATGCCACACAAATACGATTATATCTACCTGATTTTCCTTCTTCTTGTAATCTTAAAGATTCTAAATTAGATAAAGTAACTTCTTGACCAGCTATTGGAGTATCTCTATCATACTTTCTTCCTGCTTTTTCTTCTATTTTATTCCAACTACCATTCAATACCATCCCTCCTTGACTTAACAATTGCATTAAAATACTTCGATAAGCCTCATGTCTTTTAGAATGACCACCAAAGAAACTACGTAAAAAATCATTTATAACCATAGCATCTTCTCTGGACACAGTACCATGAACTTCACACGAAACCGAATCACGATCTTCACTAATTTCTGCAGGCTGAACTGCATCACTAGGCTTCAATATTCTAATTGGAGATTCTAACTTTAAAGAAGAAAAAAAATCATCCCAATCTCGCCTTTGTAAATAATAACATTCTGTTCCTCCAGAACCAATAATAATCCGATCATAACCTTGAGTAATTAATCTATTCGCAACAAGTTTGAACCTATTAGCTAATATATATTTAGAGGCTTCCAGTAACCACTCTTGATTCTCTCCTCTATTACACAAGCAAGCCAACAGATCTTTTCCTGTTTTAATTTTTAAAAGTTCCTCTATTCTTAACGAACTAAAATAAGCTTCTTCTTTTCCAGCATCTCCATCGCTAACCGCCACTCCACTTAACACGCGACTTACACTTTCTCTATATACTCCTGACTCCCCTGGAACAGACGCTTCACGGCACACCTGTCGTCTACCTCCTTCCATATATTGACCACCTAAAACCTTAGGATCAGTTAAATCACTACATCCAATAAATATATAAACAAATCCTAGATTATATAAATCATTGAGAATTTTTGTTATATCAATAGTCTCATTAAAATCTAAATTTATTTGCCTCCTTCCTCCATATCGAATTGTTATATTTCCGTTAGTCTTTCCATTTCTCATTATATATTCAACAACTGATTGTAAATTAGATCTAGTTAACTGAAATTGCACTTCCTTCCAAGAACTTCTTAATTCTTCACAAGGCATAATTTTAAAATTTTAAAAAATTAATTTTTCTAACACACACGCATTTTAAAGTTTATTATATTTGCAATTAATTCAAATTAAGTCAAATATTTTTTCTCCTTGACTTTAAAAGACATATCCTTTAAATTATTTTGTGCGTCGTAGACAGCAGGTTGTTTCTTCTTAAAAAAAAGAAATTTAAAAAAGTTCCTGCCTAGACAAACAAATTAGTGAATCAAAACCTTTTTTAGGTTCTACTTCGTTTGTCGTCTACCCCGCGCAAACGATTTTTTTTAGTCCGCTCACATTTCACATAAACTTTCCAAACTTTCTAAACTAGAAAAAAATGGCAATTTCACGTCAAAAAAAAGAATTATCTCTTACTGAACTAACTGAAAATATAAAAAAAGCAAAATCTGTAGTATTTACTAAATATGCAGGAACTTCTGTTGTTGATCTTACAAAATTACGCCGTAAAGCACGAGCCGAAAATGTCAAAATCATGATCGCTAAGAAAACTTTGATTCAAAAAGCCGCAACAAAAAACGGTTATGAACAAATTCCAGAGAATATAATGGATGGGCCAATCGCCATTGCGTTTAGTCCTGATGAAGTTTGCGCCGCAAAAATTATCAAACTATTTGGCAAAGAAACTGCAACAGTACAATTAGCAGGAGGATTAATGGAAGGCAAAATTCTTGACTTAAAAGCCATTAAATCACTTGCTGATTTACCTAGTAAGGAAGAATTGCTTGCACAATTTGTCGGTATGATTCAAAGTCCACTGAGAAATTTTGCCAGCCTTATCGCCAATCCTCTCGCTTCATTTGCAAGAGCCACAAAAGCCTATGCCGAACAAAAAGAAAAATAATAATTACCAATTCCCAATTACTCTTTACTCTTTACTAATTACCCTTTCCCCTTTCCTAATTTCTAATTCCTAATTTTATAATTATGTCTGACGTACAAACACAAGACAAAATTGAGCTTTCAAAAGAAGAGAAAGCTGTGATCGACGCTCTTGAAAAGCTTAACATTGTGCAGGTTAACAATGTTGTTAAATACATGGAGCAAGCATATGGCATTTCTGCCGCCGCTCCTGTTGCTGTTGCCGCTGTTGCCGCTACTGCTACTGATGCCGCACCTGAAGAAAAAGCTTCTTATAATATCAAACTTACATCTTCTGGAGATAAAAAAATTCAAGTTATTAAAGTAATCAGAGAAGTAACGAGTCTTGGACTTGGAGAAGCTAAAAAAGTAGCTGACGAAAATGGCATGGTAAAAGAGAACGTCGCTAAGAAAGAAGCTGAAGAAATTAAGAAAAAATTAGAAGAAGCTGGAGCTAAAGTTGAATTACAATAAAGTTTTTCCCAACCCAATAAAAAAACACTTTGAGTTTCAAGGTGTTTTTTTATATTTAAACCATATTTTTTAAAAAAATCCATCAAAAACCTTTCTCAGTTTCTTACCAAAGCGATATCGATCTGGTCGGTTCTCTTTAAATGTGATAAAATATATAGATTTATAAATTTTAAACACCTAATTTCAAATGGATCCAAACTCCTCTAAAAACACCGAAGATATCTTCGCAAATCAAAACTCTACCCCTGAACAAAATAATGTTCAAAATGATGGTCAGGAGAAAGTTAAAGAAGAAAACAAGAAATCTATAAAAAAACATCCGTTTCCTAGCTTAATTTTAAAATTAATTATTCTAATAGGAATTTTCAGTTTTGCGTATATGCAAACACAGCTTTCAGTCAATTTTTCCATTTTTGGAGTGAGCGTTGCCAAAGAAATACAAACTTTGGAAAAGGAACTTTTGGATAATCAAGCACAAATTAATAAAATAAATTTATCAGTAGCGGTCGATAGCTTAAATTTTTTCGCACTCAAAGCTGAAGATTATTTATCTCACCTAGAACAAATCAATTCAAATTTTGTAACTAAAAATACAAAAGAAAAACTTTCAGCTAAATTGCCTGAAATAAAAAATGAGCTTAAAGTCTCAATAACCACAGCCAAAGAAGCTGTTACTGCAGAAAAAAGCTCAGGTAACATAAGCGAAGAGCAAGCTAAGAAATCAACAGAAGAAAAACTAACCGAAGAGAAATTAGCTTTAGCCTCCGAACTAAATGCGTCTGAAAATAAAGATGATGTTAGAAAAAAAATCCAAAATCTAAACGAAATCTTAAACTTACTTAATAACGATGATTTAATCGCTAAAATCAAATCCTTTGATATCGAAAGTTTATCTGAAGAATCAATTAAAAGTCTACTTGAAAATATCTATTCACAACAAAACAATAAATTAACAACAATTTATAATATTGATAAAGAAAAATTAATTTGGTCAAACGTGATGCACGAAATCGAAATCGTAACAAAAGGCATAGACCCGCTTTATGGAAGCGCTTTATCACAAAATATAGGCCAAATTAAATATAATAGTTTTCAATTAGAAAAAGGTGAAAATGAGCAAGAAGATAAAATTATAGTCAATGGAACTATAACGACCTCAGATAGCAAAAATTTCAATATTGCTTCGGATTTAATTGATTCATTTACTAATTCAACCTTATTTAGCGGAGCGAAAATGCGTTCTTTTAACAAGAAATTTGATGAAGAAAATCAATATATTGGAAATTTTAATATCGAACTTACTTTTCAAAACTAATTTTTAACTTCCATGAAAAAAACACAAATAACCATCGGAGCAATTCTTACTTCTGTTATAGCAATAATTGTAATAGGAGCAAATTTATACAATTTCCAAAAATTAGTTCAAGCAAAATCAACTTTAAAAAATTTAACAAATTCCAATATAGAATTAGAAGAAAATTTAAATAATACTGAAGCTAAATACATTAAATTTAAAAATGATAATCAAACGGAACTTTTAAAATATTCTGAAAAATTCAATAAGATACTCCCCTCTGATGAAGCCATCACTGATTTTAATAGAGAAATAGAAAATTTTTCAAACTCTCTGCATTCTTTATCAAATCCAATTTTTTTGGAAAAAATGACTTACGGCTCATCAAAAAAACAAGAAAAAATTAATGGATTATATATAGTACCAGTTTCTTTAAGTTTCCAAGGAACAGATAAAAATTTTTATAAAATCATAGAATACCTCGAATCTTCAGGAAATTTAGAAAACGAAAGCCGGCTTCTAGAAATAACAAAAATTGCGATTAACTGGGAAGGAAAAGAATTTGAAAAAAGCGACATAGAACTTTATGACTTTGAAATAAATGTAAATATATATTTATACAGTAGTATTTAATTCAAAATTCATAATTTATAATTCATAATTAAAAAAAGTGTCTACATACAGAGAAAATTTGCAAAATGCGATCATGGTCGGAAATATACCAGCCCTAGTTATTAGCATGATCAGTGATGCGGTTGAACAAAGATCAAGCGATATTCATATTGAACCAGGTAAAAATGTGATCCGAATTCGTTATAGAATTGACGGTGTTCTTAGAATTATCGTCGAGTATCCTCAAAATCTTCATCCTGCCGTTGTTTCAAGAATAAAAATCCTTTCTAACTTAAAAATAGATGAACAAAGAATCCCTCAAGATGGCAGAGCTCAAGTGACAACTGAAGATAATAAGGAACTTGATCTCCGTGTTTCGACCTTGCCAACAGTCAATGGAGAAAAAGTTGTAATGCGTATTCAAGACGAATCAAAAACCATACCGACTTTAGAACAATTAGGTATTGACGGCCAAGCTCTACAAAAAATTCAAAAAGCGTTACTCGATCCTAACGGCATTATTTTAACTACCGGTCCTACTGGATCTGGTAAAACCACTACTTTATATGCTTGTTTAAATATTTTAAATAAAGCTGACGTCAATATTTTAACAATTGAAGATCCGGTGGAAATACAAATGGAAGGATTAAATCAAAGTCAAACTCATGCTGATATAGACTATACTTTTGCTACCGGACTCAGAACCGCTCTACGTCAAGATCCTGACATTATCATGGTCGGTGAAATCCGCGATAAAGAAACAATTAATATAGCTATTGAAGCTTCACTTACCGGACATTTAGTATTATCAACAATACATACAAATAGCGCAGTAGAGACTTTGACTCGTATTACAAACATGGAAATTCCAAGCTATTTAATGACCTCAACTATTCGAACTATTATAGCGCAAAGACTTGTCCGCAGATTATGTCCCGATTGTAAAAAACCATCATCAGTCGATCAACAAACTTTGGAACAAATTAAACAAATCATTTCAAAAACTTCTCAAATTGATCAAAATATTTTACAAAACACTCAGTTTTTTGAACCAATAGGATGCGATAAATGTCATAATATAGGCTATATCGGACGAGTTGGTTTATACGAGATTTTGGATATGTCTGATAGTTTAAGAAGATCAGTTCTTGAAGGGAAATCCACTTTAGATATAAAAGAACAAGCCATGCAAGAAGGCATGATTTCTCTAGAACAAGCCGGTTTAATCAAAGCAATTCAAGGCTTAACAAGCTTAGGCGAAGTTTATAGAGTCTCAAGCCATGGATAAAACTCAATTTTCTAAACTAAATTTTTTAAACCAAAATATGCCTAAAGATTCAAAAATTAAAACCGAAGAAATTAAAAAAACCGAAGGAAATTCTGTTAGTTTTGACATTGAAGCTAATGAGGAAGATAAAAAAGCTGAAGGACAAGAACAGAAAAAAAAGATCAATTTATCTGATATTTTTAAAAAATATAAAGAAAGCGATGATCCGCTAAGGGATATTTTTAAAAAAATAAATGAATGGGTTGAAGATTTAAACACCGTAAAAACAAAAGAAAAAGCAACATTTTTTCGACTACTTTCTGTTATGATCAATGCTGGAATTCCGATTGTAGAATCTTTAAACGTTTTAGCTAACCAAACTAAAAATCCAAAACTTAAAAGGATCATTATCAATATGGCCGATGATATAAAAAATGGTAACAAACTTTCAACCGCAATATCAAAACACAAAGATGTTTTTAATGAATCTGACATAGGAATGGTGTCAGCCGGAGAGTTCTCAGGTAGACTTAATAATATCTTACAAGATATCGCTAATGACACGGAAAAAAGCGCGGCTTTGAGAGCAAAAATAAAAGGCGCTTTAACTTATCCAATGGTAGTACTCTTAATATTAGCCGCGGCAATTGTAGCTTTAATGACTATGGTTGTGCCTCAAATTATGGGGCTTTTCTCAGGAAGCGATATAGAACTTCCTTTAGCTACAAAAATAATGGTAGGACTTAGCGAATTCTTACAACAACATTTATTTTTAGTAATTTTAATACCAATATTCCTAATAATTTTCGTAAAAATAATTAAAAAAACTACACTTGGAAAATTTTATTTTGATGGACTGATGTTAATTTTACCTATTTTTGGACAACTAAATAAAAAAGCCTCTTTAAGTCGATTTAGCCGAATTTTAAGCAATTTAATGAAAAGCGGAGTTTCAATCGTCGAAGCTTTGCAAATTAGCGCTAATGGTATTGGCAATGAAGTTTATAAAAAAAGAATAATGATTTCTTCACGCGATACTGCTCAAGGAATACCACTCGGACAAAATCTTCGTGGCAATGAATCTTTATTCCCATCAATGGTGGTAAGCATGATTGCAATCGGTGAACAAACAGGAGAAATAGCGAATATAATGGACAAAATAGCTGATTTTTATGAAGAAGAAGCAGATTTAATGAGCCAAAGCTTATCAAAACTTTTAGAACCTTTAATCCTTGTTTTTGTCGGCTTAAGTGTAGGTGGAATTGTAGCCGCGATCATGCAACCAATTATCTCATTAACCGATATTGCTGATAAAATCTAGAAACGTGATTCGTGATTCGTGATTCGTGATTCGTTTTTATTAGAAAAATTTAAAATTTTTCTAAATTTCGAATCACAAATCACTAACCCTCTACTTCATCAATCTCCTTTGCTGAATCATTTCAACTAGCAAATTTTTTAATGCATCATGATTTTTAAACGCATTTTCTTGAACCATTATACTTTGTTGTTTTAAAATATGTCTTTCAACATCTTTTGGTCGCATCGCATCTTTTAAAATAAAAGGTTCTCCGCTACCGACTCTTTGCACAGTAACATCTCCAAAAGAAAGCAAAGTTTGCGCCACTCCTTTTTTACTCCAAGTAACACCTTCAATATAAGTATATTCTATTCTAGTCGAGGAATTATCAAAAAATCCATTCCATTCAACCACCAAAAGAGAGACATTAGTAACAAGCAAAGCATCAAAATACCAATCACAAACTTTATATAAAACAAAAAAGCTTCCAACTGCCGCCCAAACCATCATCGGTATTTTCAAAATCGGAAAAAGAAACCAAATAAAAAATGGCATAAAAAGCCCAAAAAAAACTCTTTTTAAAATAACTTTATAATGTATCCAGATATGTTTATGTGCGACATAAAGTATTTTCTCATTTTCCTCCTCTAAATAATTTTTAAAAAAGAAATTTCCAAATATTCGCGATAAGTATTCAAAAAACATATAAAAATCTAAAAATCTAACTATATTGTAGCAGGATAAAAAAAAATGAAAAATGAAAAATAGAAAATGAAGGTGATTTATAATCCCCTTGATCTCTCAAAATACTTCAGTTAACTTTGATTTAAAGAAAACTTATCTAAAATCATGAACGATATTGATAAAAATAACGAACTAAAAGAACCTATAGAAGAAAAATCTTATCTATCTAATATCTTACTATTCTTCTTAGATATATTAGCGAATGCTACGATTATCATTATTCTAGTTTTACTGATTCGCACTTTCATAATCGCTCCATTTCAAGTTTATGGACCATCAATGTGCAATGTCCTTAATTATTACGATTCAACATGTAAACAAGGGCCTGGAGAATATTTAATTATCAATAAATTTATTTACAAAAATTATGCCATTAAAAAAGGACAGGACCCTAAACGCGGAGATATTATTGTCTTCAAGGAGCCAACTAAACAAGAAGAATATTATATAAAACGAATAATAGGTATTCCCGGCGACACACTAATTCTCGAAGATGGTTTTGTATACATAAAAAACGATCAATTTGAAACACCAATAAAACTTAATGAAACTGAATATTTAAATGAACTAAATTTTGGCAACACCAAAGCATTTAGAAACGATTTAAACGAATTTCACGTCCCAGAGAATGCTTATTTTGTTATGGGAGATAATAGAACGGCAAGCGCTGACAGCCGACGCTTATTTAACGAAAACGATCTTGAAAATGGTGCTTTTATATCAAAAGATTTAATAGTTGGCAAAGCTTGGACCGTTATTTGGCCGTTAGCAAACATAAGAATATTAGAAGATCCGGATTATCAAGTATTTGATAAATAAAAAATTCAAATCTTTTTATT
>MFXJ01000047.1 GCA_001787465.1 Candidatus Peregrinibacteria bacterium RIFOXYB2_FULL_32_7
GCAAATATTGGAACAGGCATCATTATTCGATCTTTAACGCAACACTAGTGATAAATATTTTAGATGAAAAATTAGATAATACTGACAACCCGGAAAGTACAAGAACTTTTTTAAACAAAGCAACTGGCAGACAAGATAATGATTTTAGCGATGTTTTTTACGCTTATTATGGAACAGATCGACAGGCAACAAATTTTAAGTTAGGGGATCTAAATTATTTAAAAAATTTATATTGTAAGGAGATATATCCAAAAGAGAACAAGGATCAAGCTTTGCTATATCTTTTTAACGCCTTACGCCAATCGATACAATTTTTAAAAACTCTAAAGATTTTTTTTCATGATAGAAAAGATATTAATGCTTATTGTTTAAAAGTTTTGGAAGATAAAAGGTGTGAAAAGGGCTTTTTGCCTAGCAAAGTGAAGAATAAATATTTTGAAGTTCGTCTTAACGAAATGCTTCATACCAGTATTTATAAAAAAGATCCTGATCATTTAATTGCTGATCTTAAATTAGAAGCTAACAAAAGAAGTGAGGCTGGTGATGGCTTAATAGATGTCAATATTGCTCATTTTGAAGCACTTTTGGATGAATTAAGGCAGGATCAATCAATAGCTCAAGCAGAAAATAGAGTACAGAATTTTCAAAAAGTAATAGAAATTGAAAGGGTATTATTAAGCGATAATTATTGTTATAAACCAGAAGACATTATAAATATATCATTCGATAAGGCGAATTTATCAATTAAAGAAGATGGACGATTAATTGAGGGTAGCCTATATCGTGAAGATGATTGTATGTATTTTGAGACTGAAGATCCATTGCTTCGAATTGCTTTTACTAAAACGCCGACAAGAGAAGAACTTATAGAAAAATTTAAAGAAGCTGAAAAAAGGATTAAGCATATTTCACTTGAGGGTATAGTTCAAGAAAAGCCAGCTATTCTAGATGAAGCAGGCAATTTGTATCTTCCAATTCTATTATCAGTTCCAGAACGGTATGCTCGAATGGACTATACTGGTATTGTAAATTATAGAGATACAATCATATATCTCAAAGAAACTCCTGTAAATGCAGTAGAATATCAATATGGTTATGTAATGGCCGCTTCAAAAACAAGTCCGTTAGCAACAGATTTAACAACATCTGTATCTTATTTATCATATGAGGAAAAACCTAAATTATATAAAGAAGCGATAAGTCGAGATTTGTTAGAAGAACTTGAAAGAGTTAAATATAGTAAAAAAGAATATAAAATTATTGTGGAAAATCGTTATTTTGATGGTATTAATGTTAATATAGATCTGCCAAATTTTGGTACATTAGAAGGACAATTTCGTTATAGTTCAGAAAGCGGTTGGGTTTTTGAATTATCAAAGCCATATTCTGTATATTTTAAATTTTTAAGAACAGATATTCCAAGTAGATCAGAATTAATATTTCAAGTCAGTTCTTTATATGAAAAAATAAAAACTGCCAAAGCAAATTTGAGTCAATATTATTCCTTTGGAGATTCAACGGTTCCGTTTAAAGTTGAAGAGGGAAGAAAGAATGGTGATTTATGGACAGAACATAGTTTAACTGAATATTATGTGCATTTTATCCCTAAGAATAAAGATTCAATTCCACCTAATTTACCTTACAAAATACGTTTATATATAGATTTAAAAACAAAGGCTGTTCATTGCTATATGGAATCTTTGGACTCTTATTATAACCTACCAGAGTCAGTTGACGCTGATTTTCAGGAGATCCCAAGTTTAAAGCAGATTAGTGATGCTTATATGGATGGGGTGAAAAAATTTCAAGAAGATCCAAGAAGTTATTAAAAAATGGAAATTAATTAATTTTAAAAAATGGAAAAAGAAACTCAACAAGAGTCAAATAAAAAACCGAAAGAAAAAGTTGTTGATGTTATTATGAAAGAGTCAGAAAAAAAAGGACTTGAAACGGAAATTGATGCACTTGCTATACAAATAGGTAAAGATTTTGATAAGGTAGGGCATTTTATTTATGCCTATATTAGAGATAGCTTTCCAGAAGATGAAGAAGAATGTTCGCCTAGAGAACATCAAATAATAACGTATTTACAGGGATTAAGATCGGCTGGCGATCGTTTATTTGGTTTTTTGTATGTTAAAAAAGAAGATGTTTCTGATCAACAAAGTTATAGAAATAAATTATTTAGTATTTCACAAAAAATAGCTAAAATTTTGAAACATCAAATCTATCCAAATTTACATATAGATGATCCTAACCTACTAATATTTAGAGGGAAAGACGCTAAAAAATTATTAGCAGATCAAAAAAATATACCTGATATCGAAAAAGCGATAGAAGATTTAATAGCAATGATAGAAATATTTGAAAATGAATTCGGAACACAGGCTATAGTTAATTTTATTGGTGTTGGTGGTGAAGAAGGAGAAGATGGTGGAGCGAAAGATTTGTTTCTTAAAGGAGGTATTAAGGCATTAATAAAAGGGTTGCATTTTAAAAAATGGCTAGATAAATATTTATAAAAAATTAACTTTAAAAAATGACCACTGACATTCAGGTAGCACAACCATCACGAAAAGCTTTAGATCTACTCTCATTAGCCGCATTAGAAGGAGATGATCAGGAAAGATTTGCAGAATCTGCTGAATTAGCTGTTTGTATAAAGGAATTTTGGGATGAAGAACGGGTGAGAAGAGAAGATTTAACAAAAGATTTGAATAGAGAAGAGGGGTCATATCAGGCTCAATTAAAAGCGTTAAGAGGAAAAAACTATGATGATAAAGAGGGAGGTCAAAATGTTTTTAGTAAATTGCCTAAAATTGCAGAAAATGATTGTTTCCCCAGAACATTAACTTATTTAGCTAATAAGGTGGAGGATGTGAACACGTCTGATCCACACGTTAGTAATATTTTGAGAAATTTGGTTGACGCGCAACGTTTTCAATATTTTGGTTGGCGTATATTTGATTCTTTTATGAATGATGTTGATCCAGGAAATGACAAAATTTATACAGATGAAGAAAATGAGGGGATGAGAGTTATGCTCAGAATTTTGCAAGTATGGGCTGAGAAATTACAAGCAATGTTTTTGTCAGCGTCAAAACCTTTTATTATTAATATGGATGAGGCTTGTTTATGTTGTAATAATTTTAAAGGGCGAGATGTTGTAAAAGCAGATGGTTCTTATATAACTCTTGAAGAGTTTGCGTGGCAAAGAGGCGATAGGCTCGTAATAGATCATGTTAATATTACTCCACATTTTAATGCAAAAACATATTTTGAGACTGTTCTATTTCAATTTACTAACTCAATAATAGAAGAATTAAGAAGAAAAAAATTTTTGAAAAAAAATGGGCATGAGTTCACTGTAGAGTCTGAGGAGATCCAAGTTCTTTTATACGAAAGTATGGCGGATGTTATGGGTGAACGCTTATTTTTTGAAAAAGATGATAGAGAATTGCACACTGTTAAGGATTTTGTTTCATTTTTTGCTAGGCACGCAGAAATGAGAATTGCTAGAATTGGATATGATAAAAAGGTTCAAGAATTAGAAGAAAAAGAAAGGGTAGATTCTGCAACTGCAAAAGAAGGATTTGAAAGAGATTATACGGGGATGGCAGTTGAAGAATTTGAATTTTTAGCTACAGATCATATTGATGGACTTAGGTCAGGAGCTCAAACTCTTGGAAGAGTTGATTTAACAGAAGTTCCCAATGTTAAAGATCAACTTAGGATACAAATTATTAATTCAATAGCTACCCTAGATCCTGAAAAAGCTCGTGAAAGAATTAAAATTCTGTGTGATTCTTTAGAAATTTCTTTATCTGATAAAGAAATAGAAGGATATATTTTTATAGCAACAGCCAGAAAAGATACGCGGACATTGATAGGGTCATTAAATCGTTTATGGGCAAAAACACTCATTGCTTTTTAAGGATATGCAAAATTTTATTCATCTGTATCACCTGAAGTAATAGGAAGTTTGCATGCTGAATTGGGAAGAGCGGTAGATTTGTATGGAGAAGTGCAAATAGCATTAAGAAGTCCTACAGCATTAAGAAATGAAGACCTTTTAGAAAAAATTAGGGCAAAACTTTTACTCGCAAAAAGTATAATGGCAACAGCTCAAACGCATTTAGTAGAGATTGAAAGTCAATTAGTAGAGGCTCAAGTTGCTGAAGGAGAAAATAATAGAAGAAATTTAACAGCCAGTTCTGTTCCGGTGGCGATAGAAAAGTTAAGTGCAACTACAAAACAAAGTAGAGCGGCAATAGCTGAAGTGGCTAGAACCCAGCGGCAATAAAAAATTAACTTTAACATAAATTACAACACCTTTAGCACCTGCCAAGGATAAATGATATTTTTCCCATCCAAAGAAACGATATATGTTTTTTTTGTATTATATTTGTTTGAAAAAGCTTCAAGTCCACTGTGTCTTATTTTAAAAAAACTTAATTTTAGCTCTAATGGAATCAAACTTCCTTTTTTATTAATTACAAAATCCACTTCCTGTTCATTTTTTGTCCTCCAAAAATATAGATTTTCAATATCAATTTCTTTTCTTAGCATCATGTAAAAAGCATTTTCGAATAAGGCTTCATCTAATAATTTTGGGAAATCATAAAAAGCTAAAATATTTCTAATGCCAGTATCTTCAAAATAAATTTTTGGCATTTTAGAGATTTCTACCTCCTTACTTGTTGAATAAGGTCTTAAAAGTTTAATAATATAGGTATTTTCTAGAATAAAAATATATTTTTCTAAGGTTTCTCTATTCAAATTTAAAATTTTGGATATTTCTTGAATATTAACTAAATTTGAACTTTGTCTAGCTAAAAGCATTATTAAATTATTAAATTTTCTTATATCTCTAATTTGAGCAAAATCAGCAATATCCTTTTTAATATATGTATTAATTATTTGTTTAATTATTTGTTCTTTTATCAGAATATTTTTTTCAAGAACCACTTTTGGATAGGATCCATATATTGCATATTCAGTAAATAAATTTTTAAGTTTATCCTGTATGGTTTTTGGAGTTTTTTTATTTAGTTTTAAAAGATTAATTTTTTCATTTTTAAAATTTAAAAATTCCTGAAAGCTCAATCCAAATAATTCAAAATCAATTGTTCTGCCAACTAAAGAATCTTTAAATTTAGATTTAATTGCAAAGCTTGATGAGCCAGAAACAATTAAGTTTACATCGCTATGATCATACATCAATTTTAGAAATGAACTTGGATTGTTCAAGTATTGAATCTCATCAATAAATAAATAAATTTTATTTTTTAAATTTGCGCCTTTTATTTCAAGATATTTTAATACATTTTTATATCCGCTGTCGCATAAATCTAAAAATTCAAAATCCTCTAAGTCAAAATAAAAAATTTGATTATTTTTAATATGCTGTTTCTCTTTTAAGTAATCCTGTAAGCTATATATTAAAGTAGTTTTTCCAACTTGTCTTGCTCCGTGAATGACTATTATTGATTTCCCTATATGTTTAATAATCTTTGGAAAAATTTCTCTAATTTTATATTGTACTTTTTTCATACTAAAACCATAAAAAAGTTGTATTTTATTACTAATATAGTATACAAAAAGTAAAGCTTAATTGCAAATATTTATAAATATTATTTATTTTTAACTTTGATAATTTTTTCTACTTCCTCTTTCGATCCAATAAATATTGGTGTTCTCTGATCAATTTTTTCTATTTTTTTATCCAAAATTTTGATTTTCCCGTCATAAGCTTCCCCGCCGGCATTTTCAATTAAATAAGCCATTGGTCCGCATTCAATTAATAAACGTAATTTCCCATCAGGTTCTTTGTCTGTACTTGGATAAGCGAAAATTCCTTGTCCTTTGATTAAAATATGATTGATGTCTGGCACCATGCCTCCGGAATATCGTAATTTGTAGCCATTCATAATCCATTGATCAACTAATTCTTTATACCATTTTTCAGTTTTACAAGCTTTCAAATTCCCTGGTGCGAAATTTTTTGCTGTTTCTTGAATTTTTAAATTCTCTCTAGTTAAAATAAATTTTCCTTCGCATAAAGTAAATTCATGAGTTCCAGTTCCAATTGATAAGACTATTGTTGTTCTTGGTCCGTAAACTGTAAAAGCAGTACCCTTCATTTCCCTAGGACTTTTACCAATAAAATCTTTGTCTTTAAAAATCGCTAAGATACTGCCAACTGCAAAATTTACATTTACCAGTGAAGATCCATCCAAAGGATCATAAGCAACAGAATATTCGCCATTTTCATTTAAAATTTCACAGTTTTCTCTTTCTTCAGAAGCTAATTTATAAACAACTTCGCTTGATCGAAAATGTTTTTCCATAATTTGATCCGCTTGAATATCTAAAGCGAGCTGTTCTTCTCCATATATATTTGTAGTACCGGCCGCGCTACCATCTGAAAAATGTATTTCATGAGCAATTTCCTCAGTTGCATCAGCAAAACTGCAAAGAATTTTGATTAAATCTGCATCAAGATTTTGTGATTGAAGATAGGCTGTGAGATGTTGCATATTTTTACATTTTAATTGATTTATAAAGGATTTATTACAAATTTTTCCCAATCTTTTTTCTCCCAAAGTAAATTGCCTACATTAAAAAGATATCCTTTATCGTGTGCAAATTTTTTAATTCCTTCAAATTCTATTTTTCCATTAATTTTTTCAATTTTTTTTATACTATCTAAATCTCCAGATTTTATTTCACCATTCCACGTATTAATTGTAAAATTTTTTCTTCCTTTTTTACCTGAATAATCTAAGTTTTTATATTGATTATTGCTTATCACAAAACCAGCAATATAAGCAGGTATCGATTGAAATAATGGCAAATTATCAAAAAGTATATCTGCGTCTTTTTGATTTAGAACTCCCAATTCAATACCTTTTTTCAATACTTTATCTTTAAAAACTGAAATATGTTTAAAATAAGCAAAAAGATGATCTCTGCTAGTACCAACTTTTACTAAAACATGAATATCTGAATGATGAAATTGCGCTCCCTGAATGTCAAACCAAATCCCATTCCATTTTACTCCTTTTATTCCAATTTTGATTTTTGGTTCTCTTAATGTTTCTAATTTTTTTTGAATTTTATGAATATCTGAAGGTAAATAATCTTTCAATTCACCTTTTTCATGACCAAGTTCTGCTTGAATATTCCATTTTTTTTGTAAAAACAAAATAAAAGCATATTCGGCTAAATATCCTCTTGTCATATCTCCCCATAATTGACCTAAATCTCTTTGGCGACTACTGCCATAA
Source organism: Candidatus Peregrinibacteria bacterium RIFOXYB2_FULL_32_7 (assembly GCA_001787465.1). GTDB lineage: Bacteria > Patescibacteriota > Gracilibacteria > UBA1369 > GWF2-33-10 > OXYB2-FULL-32-7. The sequence goes on from MFXJ01000047.1 coordinate 7,290, forward strand.
TCTGTAGCGGCAGTGGATTTTAATATTTTTAAGGCATCTATACACATTTTTGCATAACCCACCTCATCAATCAAAACAATATTTGGTAAAAATCTTTCATTTAACCATGTTTCTAAACTTACATTATCAAAAAATTCCTGCCCTGCAGATGCTTTATTAACAATAATTTCCGCTGAATCTTGTGGAATTTGTAATGTAGTAGCAATAATTTTTTGAGCTGATATTTTATGCATATAAATAATTAAGAAATGATAAAGGCATTTGTTTTGCATCGGTTTTAATTTCAATTTGATAATTAGATTTTATAGATGGATAATTAACATTATTTAATGTATCTAAAATTGCAGTAAAAATAATTTTTGATAGTTTTGGAGGTACAGCCATTCCAATTTGTTTCCTAACGCTTTCTTTTGAGCCTAAAAATTCAAAATCATCAGGAAAAGATTGTATTCTTGCCCTTTCTCTATTTGTCAATGGTCTTGGCTCCTTATAGTGATATCCATGAGTCCCACCGCCACCACTTCCTGTAATTGTATAAGAAGGCTGATCAGGATGAAGTCTTTTGTAAATTTGAGACATTTTTGCAGTTTTTACATTTAACTTTAAATGATCGGGCAATCTAGCCGTCCAGGCATTTTCACCTGGCTTAATATGTCTTAATCTTTCAATTACTTGTGGAGCAGTCTTTGTATATTCATTATTCAAAGCATTTTTTGGTATATTTGATAAGACAATTCGTACAGGAACAGGATTTTTTAAATGTGTTGGTTCTGGGACTTTAAATTCAAGATTTAGAGTGCGATCTATGCCAACAATAATATATCTATGTCTTGTTTGTGGGATGCCATAATCTTCTGATTTATATAGATGTACTGTGATTTTATAACCATTTCCAGCATTTTTAAAATTATTTAAAATTGTTTTAAATGCTTGCCCATTATTCGCGGAAGCAATACCTCCAACATTTTCAGCTACAAATGCTTTTGGTTTAAATTTATTTAAGACCTCTATTCCATAAAAATATAATGGACCAAAACTACCATTAAATCCTTTTTGTTCACCAACAATGGAAAAATCATTACAAGGGAATCCATAAGCAAAAATATCAATTTGTGATAAAAAATTTATATCTAATTTTTTTACATCTTTACAAATTACATTAGAAGATAGTTCATTTTTACAAATATTTTTTTTATATGTTTCGCAAGTATCTTTATCATAATCATTTGCCCACCTGTGTTTAATTTTTAGAATGCGTCCATTATTATTACTTTCAGCTAAAATTGCGCCAAGTGCTAAACCGCCTGATCCTGAAAAAAATTCACCTAATGTTAAATATTGTATATTTTGCATTGTTTATTGATTTTTTACCAAATTAGTATAAAGTAAATATACACTCACCGTCAAGAAGCTTTTATCCATTTTAAATTTTAATATTTTATTATAAAATCGTACAGTATTTTTTATAGGCGGATTCAAGTTTGAAATGCATAATTTGTGAGGCTTGAAAACACCTCAA
>MFXJ01000048.1 GCA_001787465.1 Candidatus Peregrinibacteria bacterium RIFOXYB2_FULL_32_7
AAATTCTACAAACAGATGAATTTGCCAATTCCTAGGAAATGTCCAGATCAACGACATAAAGAAAGAATGGCTCTTCGAAATCCAAGAAAACTTTTTGATCGAAATTGTACAAAATGCAATAGTGAAATTCAAACTACATACTCGCCCGATCGAAAAGAGATAGTATACTGCGAGAAGTGTTATTTAAAAGAAGTATATTGATTTTCGATCATTCGAGCGGGTGCTCCTGAAGAAGAAATTGCCTGCAATTCGAAGCTTCAGCGTAGAATTGTTTATTGTGAAAAGTGCTACTTAGAAAATATTTAGGTGATTATCCCTTGACGACAAGTAAATGATTTGATAACATATTTATGTATTTTCTAAATATCTAATATGTTGTCTAATAAATTTACAATCAACGACTTCAATAAAAAATATCCTGATGATGACGCTTGTATTGCAGAGATTTTTAATAAGAAATTTGGTAGTTTAAAAGAATGTCCAGAATGCAAAAAACCTTTTAAGTATTATAAAGTCAATAATCGAAAATGTTATGCTTGCCAATTTTGTGCAAATCAGATCTATCCTTTAGCAAATACTATCTTTCACAAGTCAGATACCCCAATCAGATTATGGTTCTATGCTATCTTCTTGTTTTCTGCATCCAAAAATGGAGTATCAGCAAAGGAGTTAGAAAGACAATTAGGAGTAACTTACAAAACGGCTTGGAGAATTGCAAAGCAAATCAGAATGTTATTTGAAGAGAACGGCAAGCAATTAGATAATACCGCCGAAGCAGATGAAACTTATATTGGAGGTAAAAAGAGAGGTGGTAAAAGAGGGAGAGGAGCTGAAAATAAAACTCCTGTGATCGGTATTGTAGAAAGACAAGGTTCTGTTATCGCTCAAGTCACACAACACACAAAATCATCTGTTATTAAGCCATTTATTAAAAACCATTTGAAAATTGGAGCTAATCTAATGACTGATGAATATAAAAGTTATGGCACAATGACAGAATATAATCATCAAAAAGTTAATCATGGAGCCAGACAATGGGTGAATGGTTTAGCTTACACCAATACTATTGAAGGGTTTTGGTCTCAACTTAAAAGATCTATAGATGGTACTTATCACGCCGTATCTCCTAAATATCTTCAACAATATGTGAATGAATTTGCTTGGAGATACAATAATAGATTTTACAAATCAGTTTTTCATTTTTTAGTTGCCAACATTTAATGAAGCCTTAGCAATAGCATTATTGAAAATCTCCGTACTCACTACAGGAAAATCCATACTTGTTTGATATATTGGCGTATAAGAAGGAAAGCGAGCATCAATTTTGCTAATTGCTTCTGTAAGCTGCTCATTAGGGAATTGTTCCATCAGTATGCTTATTGAAGCTATATGTCTTAATAATTCTCTATAGCCATGATTACTTGTCAAAAACTGGAAATTTTTATGCTTTCTTCTACCTTTATCATCTTTTGGATTCAATTTTTGTAATTCTTCAAGTACACCTGGAGCAAGTTTTTCATAAACCAATCTATTTGTAAGTCTGCCAATATATTGAGGATGATTTTTCTTCTTATTTTTAAAAGCGTCCCAGCTCCATCCTAGTAATCTATAAAGTTGCTTGTAATAATTTTCATCAAAAGTAGATATATAAGGTTGCAATTCTTTTGCAATAAATAATTCTAAAATTTTCTGATATTCATTTTTTTGTTTTTGATAACCTGTCGCTTCATCAATAACGGCTATAATACCTACCTTAGCAAATGACCTAATAATAATTTCTGCTTGTAAAGCTAACTTCTCTTGTGATTTTAACAATACGCCAGCATTTCTAGCTTTTAAATACATTTCACATAAATCAATCAAATCTGTAGCATCAAATGCCTGAGCGGATTTCCCTTTATATAAAATCTTATTCATGCTCTGGTCGAGACTTTGACCTAAAAGGCGTTCAGGAACAAACGGACGTAGATTTGAAGCCATTAAATAGCGGTCGAATCCTCCTTTTTTATTTCCTGTTAATAAGCCTACAACCTCTCTTTGAATTAATACTCTTTTGCCATTATTTAATACAGCACATGGTATTTTTTGATGAGCAATTTCTAAATCACCATAATGTGTTGCGAAAACCTTTTCTGCCATATATATATGTTATATAATAAATACGTTATATATTATATAACCAAAGAGAACTTGCTGACAAGGGATAAAAATTTACTAAGTAGATAAATTGATCTCACTTGCTCTCAAGGGATAATTGCCAATATTTATTAATTTAAAATTCCAGCCCAAAATTCTGGCGAGCAAAATTTAAAATCTAAAATTTCTAAAATGCTTAAAACCTGCGAAATCACCAGTAAACAATTCGAAATTACCAATAGTGATCTAGAATTTCTCACAAAAATCTCCCCTACTTTCAATGGAAAAAGATTCGAAATTCCACCGCCAACAATTTCTCCAGAAGAAAGAATGCGAAGAAGAACCGCCCATAGAAATGAATGGAGTTTCCATCACAATAAATCAGCCATGTCCGGCAAACCCTTAATTTCTATTTATCGTCCTGATTCTGGTTATAAAGTTTATTCTCATGATGAATGGTTTTCAGATAAATGGGATCCTATAAATTACGGACAAGATTTTAATGAGAATAAAAGTTTTTTTGAACAACTCCATGAACTTGATAAAAACGTACCAAAATTAACAACTACTGCTTTTAATAACGAAAATTGCGAATTTACAAGCGGAACTGGATGTTGCAAAAACTGCTACCTTATTAATTGCTCTGAATATGATGAAGATTGTTATTATGGGAAATTAATTCAAAGTTCAAAAAACTGTGTTGATTGCGCTTTCATCTATGACTGTGAATTAATGTATGAATGTTTTTATGTCAGAAACGGATATAATTGTAAATTTGTTTATTATTCACAAAATGTTGTTGATTGCTGGTTTTGCGATGATTTAAAAAATTGCCAAAATTGTTTTCTTTGCACAAATTTGGTTGGAAAGAAATATCATTTTTTTAATCAAGCGCTTGCTAAAGAAGAATACGAAAAAAGAGTAAAAGAATTTGTCGGTAGTTTTCAAAATTTTGAATCAGCAAAAAAACTTTTCAACGATTTACGCGCTAAAAGAATTTATAAATATGCAAATATCATAAACTCAGAAAATTGCACTGGAGATTTTATAAATAATTGCAAGAATTGCTTAAATTCTTTTGAAATGAATGACTCGCAGGATTGCAAAAATATCCAAGTCGGAGTCAATATCAAAGACTGCATGGATTGTTCAAATATGTACATCAAACCAGAACTTTCATACGAAGTTTTGAGCACTCTTGAAACCTACAATATTCATTTTTGTTTAAATGTATATTACTCAAACAACATGTGGTACTGCCTAAACTGCAAATCCTGCAAAAATTGTTTCGGATGCTCAGGCCTCCAAAACCAAGAATATTGCATTTTAAACAAGAAATATTCAAAAGAGGAATACGAGAAACTAACAGCTAAAATCATCACACATATGCAAAAAAATACAGAATGGGGCGAATATTTTCCAATTTCAATGTCAGCTATTCCATATAACGAAAGTGTCGCTCAAGACTATCTACCATTATCAAAAAAAGAAATTGAAAATAAAAATTTTAAATACGGTCAAGAAGATCCATTTTCAAAACATCAAGGACCTGAATATGAAATTCCTGACAATATTATAAACGTAAAAAATGAAATTACCGATAAAATTCTAACCTGCCAAGAAAGCGGTAAACTTTACAAAATCCTTCCAGCAGAACTCAAATTCTATAAACAAATGCAAGTCCCAATTCCAAGGTTATGCCCAAACGAAAGATACAGATTAAGGCTAAAAAACAGAAATTCCTTCACGCTTTATAATCGAACTTGCACAAAATGCTTCAAGCCCATGCAAAGCACATACTCGCCTAATCGCCCTGAAATTATTTATTGCGAAGAATGCTACTTAAAAGAAATTATCTGAAAGCGATACATATTGCCACCATTATTGCATCCAAAAAATCTCAAACTTCTCTAAGTAGCTCTTCTAAATATTCTCTAACTTGTTGCACTTTTTCCATACCTGTTTTGCCTAAATTTCCGCCACCTTGATATGACTGTAATAGCTCTAAAGCTACTTGTCTACCTGATGCATTAAGTGTTTTTATTACTCTTCTTGCCGCTACAACATAACCACAACCACCAGAAGTTGCTAAATCTATTGCAAGCATTGATCCTGGCACTAAAAACGTTCTTTGATCCACTGCATCTAACTCAGAGAATGACAGTTCACCTTCCCTTACTATGTCTGTAAAAGAAACGTTATTATTTTTTATCATAAAAATTTTATTAGAAAAAATATCTTATCATTTTTTAACATCGTTGTCAAATTTCCAAACTTAAAAATCTTTTCTATTTACTATGATCATCAATTTCAAATATCCTAAGTTCATTATTCACTATTACACATAAAGCCCTATATTGTTTATTAATACGAAAATAATAAATCTTTTTATTTTTTGGTTCTCTTAATTTTAATCGAACAGCATCAAAAAAACCTTCCTCTAAATAAATCTTTGCTTTTTTATATTGAGACGTTAGATTTCTAGATTTTATAAATTTAGCAATTTTATTTGTTTCTACAATTTTTTTAAATTGCATATTCTTTAAATATTAACAAATTCACTGGAATCCATTTTCCTTGTTTTATCTGCTAATTTTCTCAATTCAGGAGAAATTTCATCTTTACTCATTTCATAAAGTACAGGCATTTCATCAAATACTTTCTTCATCCTCTCAAATTCATCTAAATCCACTATCGCGGCTTTTGGTCTACCATTTATAAAAAGATATTTTTCATGCTTTTCCAAATCTTTTAAACACTTCTTTGGATTAATGCGTAAATCCGTTACCGATATGCATTGATCTTTTATCATAAGAAATTAATTAGAAATTTCATAGAAATTCTATTCTAAATTCATAAGAAATACAATATAAAAATACAACTTAAACTTACCAAATCCCAAATCTCACATCCCAGCCATATGCCAAAATCGTATTAGTAACAGGAGTTTTTATGTCTGATGGGCGAAATTTGAAATCATAAATTTTACCTAATGTGAAATTTTCTTTTAAACCGTAAGCCTTTCCAAATTCATAACCAACAGCAATACCTCGAAAAAATTCTAAACTTCCACTTACGCCATTGATGCCAAACTTCCATTTCACGGTACGGAAACGATCAATTAATGTAGCGGTATGAGTTTTTTCATCAAATTTCACCTGCACTTCATAAATTTTTTGTAAACCAGTTTTAGCAATTAATTCCCACCATTTAGCGTCAACATATTTCCAAGTAATAAAAATTTGCCCTTTTTCCTCTCTTATCATTATCGGCGCGTCATAATTATTTATATCCAAAATATTCTGTTTAATTTCATTTATATTTTTCAAATCACCCATACCGCGAAAATGAAAAACCACCTTAGAAATAAAATTAAAATAAGGAATAAAAATAACTACCATCACAATAGATATTCCTAAATCACAAACCAAAAGCAAACCTGGATCGCCCAGAAATAAAACTGGAATAAAAAGTAAAGGTGTCCAAACACCAAAAAAAAGCAAAATAAGACCAAAAATTGCCAAAAATTTTTGAAACATAATTAAATCTTATTTTTTAAACCTAAAACCACATAATAAAAAGAAAACACCGCAAAAAATACATTTAGCCAGAAAAACAAAAAACTCGCTGACAAATAACTAAAAATTGCTATCAAGACACTACCAAAAGTCAAAGCCAAATTTCTACGCAATGTCCCCATTTTGAAGGCATAACCAAGCCCGATCGCTGACAAACCTATAATAAAAAATACCGTATTATAACCTTCAAAAAGCAACAAAGACCAAATAATAAAAGCCACTCCACTTATCAAAATCACCACAAAATCAATCCGATCATCAATATCAAGCATCATCAAAATACTCGCCACCACAACTAAAACCTCCAAAAATACAAAAAATACTGATCCGCCAACATTATATCCAAGAATCGCATAAAAAAGCATCAGAACTCCACCAAAAGCAAACAACCAATCTTTAACAGATTTAATCGGCTTAACTGATTTCTTACTTTCAGGCCAAGCCGCTCCAGTCACTAAAACAAGCGATCCCAAAAGACCAGTAAAAAAAATATAATCCATATAAAAAATTTTAATAGATTTAATACTCCACCTGAACACTTTTTTTAACATTTTCTCCTAAAGTATTTCCAATAGGACAATTTTTAATTACCTTCTCTAAAATCTTTTTTTCTTTATCACTAAAATCACTTTTTGGCATTTTAATTTTTATAATAATTTCAACAATCCTTCTTGGATCTTCTCCCATAACTTTTGTTACGTAAGCTTGCGCTCCTTTCAATTCAATTTTATGCCTTTGCGCCAAAATTCCCATAACCGTCAGGATACAACTTGCAAAAGAAGTTGCGCAAAGATCAGTAGGTCAGAAAGCCTCACCTTTCCCACAATTATCAATTGGCGCATCAGTAATAATCTTATTCCCAGACTGCAAATGTACACATTCAGTTCGCAAATCACCAAGATAAGTAACTTTAGAGGTCTCCATAAAAAATTTTAATAAATAAACAAAAAAATTATACCAATTTAAGCAAATAAACAAAAATACTTTTCTCTTTTTCCTTTTTATTATACAATAATTGAAAACTTAAAATTTAAAATTTCTTTCATGATTCAATCGCGAAAAACCTCAGATTACGCTATCTGCACCATTGGCAGCCATAGCGCGCTTCAAATTCTCAAAGGCGCAAAAGATGAAGATTTCAAAACTATTTGCGTGTGTTTTAAAGGCAAAACCCAACCCTACTTAAGTTACAAAGTTGCTGATGAAATTATTGAAATAGACACAATTGAAGAATTTTTCAAAGTTGAAAAAATATTAATGCAAAAAAATGCCATAGTTATTCCGCATGGATCTTTTGTCAGTTATTTGGGGCACGAAAGAGTGAAAAAAATTAAAATGATGCATTATGGCTCAAAAGAAATTCTTGAATACGAATCAGATCGAACAAAAGAAAGACAGTGGCTCACTAAAGCTGGACTTCTGATGCCAAAAGTATTTACGCATCCTGAAGACATTGATAGACCAGTAATTGTAAAATTTCATGGAGCAAAAGGCGGTCTTGGATATTTTGTAGCCAAAAGTCCTGATGAATTTTATGAAAAAATGAAAAAATTCCCTGAACATGAAGAAGATAAAGATTATGCAATTCAAGAATATATTTTGGGTGTCCCAGTTTATATCCATTACTTTCATTCAAAATTAAATAACGAACTAGAAATCATGAGTTTTGACAAAAGATACGAGTCAAATGCAGACTCAATTGGCAGAATCGCGGCAAAAGATCAACTTACAGCTGACATCAATGCGAGCTATACTATTATCGGTAATATCCCAATTGTTGTCAGGGAATCACTTCTTCCTGATTTATTTAAAATGGGTGAAAATGTCGTCAAAGAATCAAAAAAAATTGTAAATGGCGGTTTATTCGGACCATTTTGTCTGGAAACTATTATCAAAAAAGACTTAAGAATTTTTACTTTTGAAATTTCAGCTAGAATCGTAGCTGGCACAAACCCGTTTATTGAAGGCTCTCCATACACTTGGCTCCGTTACAATGAACCAATGTCAACAGGAAGAAGAATTGCTAGAGAGATCAAAGAAGCAATTGAAGGGGGAAAATTGGAAAAAGTGTTGGGATAAAGTATCTTTTTTGTTATACCAAGAATATGTAAATTTTATTTAAAGCTTCTTCTATGTTCAAAACAATCTTAAGTGAAAAATCCAATATCCCATACCCCACATTTCTCATCCTCTCTTCTGATTGTTGTTATGAAGAGCAAGCTTTGAGGTCTGAAGCTGAAAAAAAAGGCTTTAAAGCTTTTTTTATTGGACTTAATGAAATAGATTTTGAACTTGAGACTCAAGCCAAAATTATATGGCAAGATCAAGATTTGTTAAAATTAATTGATAAAAAAAGTGTTATTTGCATTAGAAGGTCGCGTGGTAATTTCGAAAAAATGTTAACTGTTTTGAATATTTTTGAAACTAGGAAAATTCGATATTCAGATAGTTTTCGAGGGGTAACAGCTAATCTTGATAAATCTATTTGTTTACCAGGATTTGAATCTAAAATTATTCCAAATATTTTGCCAACTTATTTTGTTTCAAAGGAGAATTTAGAGAATTTTGATTTTAAAAATATAATTTTTCCATGTATTACCAAACCAGTTTCCGGCAGGCACGGTGAAGGGTTTATGAAACATAATGATTTGAAAAGTTTAAAAAAGTTTTTGATGAATTTAAAAAATAAAGTAATTTTACAGCCATTTTTGGATATTTATGAAGAATACAGGATTTTTGTAATAGGCAATAAATCTTATGGAGCAGTGAAAAAAATCAAAGCAAAAAATACTTTAATTGCAAATGCTCATGCTGGTGCTGTTTTTCAAAAAGTTTCTTTAGCTCAGAAATTTCACAAAGAAGCAGTTTCATTATGTAAAAAAAGTGGAATTGAAATTGGAGGTATTGATTTTGTTCAAACAAAAGACGGCAAATATTTTTCGTTAGAAATCAATCGCTGTCCTGAATTTCAAGTTTTTGAAAAAGCTACAAATCAAAATATTGCAAAAGAAATAATTGATTTTTTATGTAGATAAATTTAATA
>MFXJ01000049.1 GCA_001787465.1 Candidatus Peregrinibacteria bacterium RIFOXYB2_FULL_32_7
ATTTTTGGCGGAGACAGAATTAAAAAGGTAATGGACACTTTGAATTTACCTGATGATATGCCGATTGAAAATGGTGTAATTAGCCGGTCAATTGAAAGCGCGCAGAAAAAGGTTGAGGGTTATCATTTTGATGTTCGTCATCATTTAGTTGAGTATGATGATGTAATGAATCAGCATCGCGAAATTATTTATCGACAAAGAAGAAAAATTTTGGAGAGCGAAGATATTAAAACTGATATTGTGAATTTATTTGAAAAAGAAGCCGAAGCAATTGTTTTAGCTCAGGCTATAGGCAATAAATCTCAGGATTGGAATTATCAAGAAATTATTGAAACAGTGAATGCGCTTAGTATTTCTGAGGAAAAACTAAATATTGAAGAAATTACAAAAATTGAAGATCGCGATCAATTAATTAATCTTATAAAAGAAAATTTACTCCAAGGTTATCTTGAAAAAGAAAAAGCTATACCAGATTTTCAGGCTGAACATGGCTCCAAAGTTTTACGAGGGATTGAAAAAATGGTTTATTTAAGAACTATTGATGGTCTTTGGATGGATCATATTACGCAGATGACCGAACTTCGATCTAGTGTGGCATTTAGCGGATATGGGCAGAGAGATCCTTTGGTTGAATATAAAACAGAATCATATTATTTATTTCAAAAATTGCGACAGAATATGGAGTCAAGAACAATTCAGACTTTACTCAAAGCGAATATCGTTGATAGAACTGAACAGGAAAAAGCTATGATGGCTAGAAAAATGGCAATTGCCATGACTAATCAAAATCAAATTGAAGAAAGTCTATCAAGTGAAGAAACATCTAAGACATCATCACCTCAAAAAATTATTACTATAAAAGCTGATGAACCAGCATCAGTATCGCAAGCAAAATTAAAGAAGGTAGGCAGAAATGATCCTTGTCCGTGCGGAAGTGGAAAAAAGTTTAAAAAGTGTTGTGGAAGATGAAGATCGTGATTTTTTTATTCTATTATATTTTGCATCTTTTCTCTAGCTGTTCTTGCAGGCGCAATAAAAGTTTCATCAAGAAGCGTATCTTTTGCAGATAAACTATTATTTTGTGATTCTAGTGATCCTGGGACTCCAGTCATTTCTTTTTGTTCTTTTTGAGCCGCAACTGTGATTGGATTTGCCATTAGCATTAAGAATTATTAAGTCTACTTACATATAATAACATATTTCAAAAATATATGCAAAAATTTTACTTAAAAATTTATAATCTATAATCTATAATCTATAATCTATAATCTATAATCTATAATCTATAATCTATAATCTATAATTTCTTATGAGCATCCCATTGAATTTCCGCAATTTGTGCATTTATAGCAGGCACCATTTCTTACGGTGATATGTCCGCAGAGATCGCAGGCTGGCGCATCTCCCATTAAATTTGCAAAGAAACTATCAGGAGAATTGCTTATTTTTGATGGTTCGGTTTTGTCGGTCGCTTCCACTTCTTCCGAAACAGTTTGTTCTGTTATCATTGCCTGTCCGATTGAGTCTTTTAATTTTTGATCTTCTTTGATCTGAAATTCAGTTTTTTCTGGTTTAATATGTACAAAATCAGTTCTGTTTAAATATTCCATTCCAAGGACGCGGAAAATATAATCAACCATTGAAGTACAAGTTTTGATATTTGGATGATTAGTCATCCCGCTTGGTTCGAATCTAGTAAAAGTGAAAGCATTGACATATTCCTCTAAAGGAACGCCATGCTGAAGTCCGATTGATGTAGCCACTGCGAAACAATTAAGCAGTCCTCGGTAAGACGCTCCTTCTTTGAAACTGTCAACAAAAATTTCTCCAAGCGTGCCATCAGCATATTCACCGGTTCTTAAGTGAATTTTGGTTGGTCCAACTTTTGAGGAGATCGTAACCCCTCTTCTTTTTTGAGGTAATTTCTTTTGCATTCCCCACATTAATTCTTTCTTTTGTACTTTTGTTGGCTCAACTTCTTCATCCTTTTCCGTACTACCGGTATTGCTAAGAGGTTGAGACATTTTGCAACCGTCTCTATAAAGAGCAACCGCTTTGAGTCCTAGTTTCCAACCTTGCAGATAAATTTCTTTTATGTCTTCTACAGTAGCCGAGTTAGGTAAATTAACAGTCTTTGATATTGCTCCGGATAAAAATGGCTGTACCGCGGCCATCATTTTTACATGGCCCATTGGGGCAATGTAACGTTCACCTTTTCCACATTTATTAGCACAATCAAAGATCGCTAAATATTCTTTTTTGATATGTGGTGCTCCTTCAACTGTTTGCGTGCCTTCAACATACTCCATAATTTCAGTTATTTGTTTTTTATTAAGACCGCGTTTTTTGAGTTCTTTTGGATTGATATGCGGAGTCCAATCGTTAAATGATTTATTTTTAGCTACGTTTTTGAAAGCTTCTTCTATTTGTTCTGTAGAATAATTTAATTTTTGGAGCATTTCTATTGTCATATATGGAGCATTTTCTAAAGTTTCATGACCTAAAACGTAATAAATAATGTCTTGAATTTGATTTTCTGTATAACCTAATTTGGCAAGTGCTTGAGGTACGGATTTATTAATAATTTTAAAATATCCGCCACCAGCCAGTTTTTTCCATTTTACTAAAGAAAAATCAGGTTCAATTCCGGTAGTATCGCAATCCATAAGTAAACCAATGGTTCCAGTCGGAGCTAATACTGTTACTTGAGCGTTTCGAAAGCCATATTGTTCGCCCATAGTCAAAACTTCGTCCCATACTTCATTAGAGGCTGAAAAAAGTGATTTAGGACATAGTTTTTGGTTAATATTATTGGCGGCTAATCTGTGTTTTTCCATTACTTTCATCATCGGTGTTTTATTTTCCTTATATTTTGTAAATGGACCTTTAATTGCCGCCATTTCCGCTGAAGTTTTGTAAGCGGTGCCACACATTATGGAAGTTATTGCCGCGGCAATAGTTCTAGCTTGTTCGCTATCATAAGAAATTCCGTTTACCATTAATAACGTGCCTAAGTTGGCATATCCAAGCCCCAAAGTTCTGTAATCATTGCTATTTTCAGCAATTGGAGCAGTTGGATAAGAGGCAAGTCCAACGATAATTTCTTTAGCAATTGTAAAAATTCGGCAAGCGTGTTGATATTTTTCAATCAAAAAATTTCCCTCGGAATCTATAAATTTCATTAAATTGCATGAGGATAAATTACAAGCTGTATTATCCAAAAACATATATTCAGAACATGGATTTGAAGCATTAATTTTTCCGCTATTCGGACAAGTATGCCAATCATTAATTGTTGTGTCATATTGCAAACCAGGATCAGCACAAGTCCAAGCCGCTGTACATATTTGATGCATTAAATTACGAGCTTTGAAAGTCTCGCAGGTTTCACCGGTAGTACGGAAAGTTGTATTCCAATCCTCATCATTTTCAACTGCTTTCATAAATGCGTCATTGACTCTTACAGAATTATTTGAATTTTGGCCGCTAATAGTTTTATAAGCTTCGCCGTTGAAATCAGCTGGAAAGCCTTGAGCGATCAAAGCTTGGGCTTTTTTCTCTTCTTTATATTTCCAATTAATAAAATCAACGATTTCCGGATGATCAATATCTAAGCAGACCATTTTTGCCGCTCTTCTTGTTGTCCCACCTGATTTAGTTGCTCCTGCTCCTCTATCAAGTACTTCAAGAAATGACATTAAGCCAGAGGAAGTCCCCCCTCCCGATAAACTTTCTTGGCGTCCCCTTAGAGAAGAAAAATTTGTTCCGGTTCCTGATCCGTATTTGAATAACCTTGCTTCATTTTTTAGCAAATCAAAAATTGCCATTAAATCATCGTTTACGGATTGAATAAAACAAGCGGAACATTGTGGATGGCTGAAACAATCTTTGGCTTGCACTACTTCCATTTTCTGCTCGTCATAATAAAAATTCCCTCCACTGCCTTTAATGCCGTATTGATGAAAAAGTCCGAGATTAAACCAAACTGGAGAATTAAATGCACCTGTTTGAGTAATTAACATGTATGAAAGTTCCGCTTCAAAAGCTTTCGCATCTTCTTTAGTAGCGAAATATCCTCTTTGTTCTCCTTCAACAGCAAGGGTATTTGCTAGACGATTAACTACCTGTTTAGCGCTGAGTTCATGTCCTGTTCCTGGTACACCAGCTCTTTTGAAATATTTTGAGGCTAAAATGTCAGTTGCTAGTTGAGACCAATCTTTTGGAGCTTCTACTTCGTCAAACTTAAAAACAATTGTTCCGTCAGGTTCAGTGATGATTGATTGTCTTTTTTCATATTCAATTTCATCAAGCGGATTGATGCCTATTTTTGTAAAAAGCCGATTGATTTTTAATCCATTTTTATCTATTTCAGGCGCGATAAGTTTTTGTCTATCTTTTATAGAATTTATTGAAGACACTTTTGTAGTATTTGTAAAAACTGCGCTTTTCATAAATAATAGAAGTTAAAAAAATAAAGACAAAATGATAAAAACCACAACATCTTGTGGCTATATTGAAACGTGTATACTACATATTACACCTAAGTTTTTTTTCTGCAATACAAAATTTTTAAAAAAACTTGCCAATTTCTTAATTTTTAATTTTAAATTTTTTGTTTTTTTACTTCAAAAATGTTATAAGGTAAAATACTTTATTGTATATATGTTTCTAAAAAAAAATAAATTTATTTTTTTCAAAAATGAGGCGTTTAATGTGCAAAAACTTTTGCACGATTTAGCTGAATCAGTTGGTTCTGGAGAAAAAAGGCGAGAAGAAACTGAGAGTAAAGAATCTAGAGCTTTATTTGAACAGCAAAAAATGGCCTCTGCAAATCAGGTAAGAAATTTAGATCTACTTCCTGAGACTAGTAAATCAAAATTAGTTCCATTAATTCGTTCTGTGAAAGATAGACAGGAATTAAGTGAGTTGGAGGTCTTAATTCACAAAGCCATAAAATATGCTCGGTTTGCTAAGGAATCAGGAGCTTTTGAAGAGCATCCTGAGCAAATAGATGTTATGATTGACTGGATAGTTGATCCAGAAAATTTAAGCCAAATTGATAAAAATACTAATTTTTTGATGCGGACGATTATTCCTGAAGAAAAAAATCGTGTTTTTCGAATGGCTTTATGGAAAGATTTTGATCCGGAAATTATTAAAAATTATGAATTAAGAGCAAATTCTAAGGAAGCGCAAACAACTGATTTGCGGAAAATTTTGTTTACTGAAGTGGAAAAAAATTTAAAAGATAAATATAAAGGTGTTTTAGAAGATTCTCTGGATATGGGAACAGAAACAGGGAAGGTTAAATATCAAAAATTAATGATTAAATTTGAGTCTATGTTTGGCTCAAATATTCTGGATTTTGATAAACGACATGAAGCTTTAGTGGAAGCAAAAGATTTTTTAATCAGTATGAAAAATGATAAAGATGATGGATACAAAGCTTGGTATCAGATGCAAAAGAAAAAATGGACTAATGTTGATGATGGAAGGTTAATTGTGCTTTTTGAAAATATGCAAACAGATCAAATGTGGAAAACAGAAGACAATCAAAAATTATTTGAAATGGCAAAAAGTAAATATGGAGAAGAACTCAAATCACGCTCTTTGCAAATTTTAGATAAAGCTACTGATAATGAAGAAGAAAAAAAATCTTGGCTCATTAATTTTGAAAGTGCAGATTTGGAAACAAAAGTTTTATTGTATCAAAGTTTAAAAACTGATCAAAAGCAGTTTAGCAATAAGGATAAAGAAACCTTTAAACTTATCGATAAATATCAAAAAGGAAATCCAGCAATTTTTAACGAATTTAATAAAAGATATGCTAAAGAACGAGGGACGAAATCCCACGAACAAATTTTATCTGAAGTTACAGCGGAATATGATGATATCGTTAAACAATATAAAAATTTAATTGGCGGGCTTGATTACGACGATAAAAAGAAAAAGTTAATGATGGATGATTTTTTAGTTTTGAAGGATTTTACAAAAATGCAGGAGCGCATAAAATTTTTCTTTTCTGAAATAGAAAAAGCAGATAAAAAAGAAGTAAAAAAAGATAAAGAAGATGAAAAACTGCCAGAAAATTTAGAACAAGTGATTGAAAATGAGATTCATGAATATTTTAAAACTAGTTCTGATCAGGGTATGCGTTCTTTGATTTTGCGTTCCATGGTATCTCAAATCAGCGATTCACAGACTTATCATAAAGAAAGAGCATTGGAAACCAGAATTCATCAATCACTTAAAGGGAGCACTAATCCGAAATGTCTTTCAAATTTAAAAGAACAAACTGATCAATTAAAAGATCCTGAAGATGAAAAATCTTTAATTAAAAATTTTGTAAATAATCCGCGTGAAGTTCGGCGATTAAAGTTAAAAGATATTCAAGATAGTAATTTTTGCACTGAAAGGCAGGATATTCTTAATATGGCAGAAGTAGCTTTTGGTGGAATTTACGATCCGGATGAAATCAAACAGGGTAATCCGCGTTTTGATATTGTGGACGAAGATAGAAGGTCTCTGGATTTGCGTGAACAAGGATCAAAAGATTCGGCTATGAAAAAAGTTGTTGAAAAAGATAGAACATTTATTACCAAAAAAGTTTTTGAAAAACTGGGGTTGCCTTTTACTAACAATCAATTATTTGAAAAAGTAGCCAAGATGGTTGAAAAAATGTGTGATGAGTTCTTTAAACAGAATCATCGAGAGATATTTAGAGGGATGTGTGGGGAAGAGTTGCGGTATGTGTAAATGTTTATGGTACGTATTTAAATCTAACACTTGTAGCTGTTCTATTTTGTCTTTTTCGTTGCATCTCCATAACAGGATATAATTTACTACAATTAGCTCTATTTGGTAATGATATTTTATATTCAATATGTAATGTATTATCTCCTTGTGAAACAACATGAAGTGGTTTCATTTTACATTGAGGATTTGTTGCTCTCACACGTTCATTAAATCCTTGTTCTACTTGATTTGCACAAGTAGATGCCATCTCTGCCGAAGTAAAAGATATCCAATCATCTGAGGCTAGTATTCCTCCATCACATTCTCCAATTGCATGGAAAACATAATGAATAGCCGCTCTAACTTCTGGGGTAAGTTCCATAATATAATTTTTATCGTATCCAGGAGCTGGAATAGCATTTTCTGGTCCATGCGCACAATTTATTCCACCTGCTGCAAGCACAGGAATAAGCATTTTGACTATTGTTGAAGGAGCATTTTTCATATAAAAAAGATTTTTTAAGAAATGATTTATAAGATAACATTTCTTCCTCTCTCTGTCAAGTAAAAAATACTTAAGGCTCTTAATTATTCAGTTGTTTTAAATTAAATTTATAATGGATGTGAAATAAACGACAATGTGAATTGTTGCTTTCGGTTGATTTTCTAAAAACTCTTCTTATGATTGAAAAAATTTATGATATTGCAATTATCGGGGGTGGTATGGCTGGATGCGCTTGTGCTGTTTATGCTAGTCGATTTAATTTAAAAGTGGCTTTATTTGCTGAAATGCCTGGCGGAACTATTACGCAGACTCATTTGGTAGAAAATTATCCAGGTTACAAAAGTATTTCTGGTCCAGAGTTAGGTTTGAAATTTGTTGAACATGGTAAAGCTTTTGGAGCGGAATTTATTTTGAAAAAAGTTTTGGATGTAAAGAAAAAAAATGAGATTTTTGAAATTCAAACCCTTAAAGAAAATTTTCAAGCCAGATCAATTGTAATTGCTACCGGGACTGAGCATATGCATTTAAATACTCCTGGAGAAAAAGAATTTCAAAATAAAGGAGTTTCTTATTGCGCAACTTGCGATGGAGCATTTTTTAAAAATAAAATAGTTTGTGTGGTTGGCGCTGGTGATAGCGCGGCTAAAGAAGCTTTGTTCTTATCTCAATATTGTAAACATGTTTATATTTTATGTCGAAAAGAAGATATTCATCCGGAACCGATTAATGAGAAACGGGTGGAGGAAACAAAAAATATTGAAGTACGTCCTTTTAGTGAGATAGAAGAAGTTTTCGGTGATGAGACTGGAGTTAAAGGTGTGAAATTAAAAGATGGAAATAAAATTGATTTAGAGGGGGTTTTTGTAGAGATTGGAAGAAAGCCACGAACTGAAGCTTTTCAATCTTTAAATTTGGAAGTTGATAAAGTGGGAAGAATTTTTATAGATAGGGTCTCAAGGACAAATGTTGCTGGAGTTTTTGCGGCAGGGGATATAACCGCTTGGCAAAACGAGCCCAAATGGGATCAAGGAATTGGAGGTGCTTTTGAAGGATCAGCCGCGGCTTATGCGGTATTTTTGTATTTGAATAAATGAGATCACGAATCACGAATCACTTCGTAACAATCCATCTTGACTTTCTTTGTTAATTTTCTTTAAACTGTTACTGCTTTACTAATAGTTCTTAAATTCTTTGTATGCTTAATATTGGAATTAAGACAGATTATGGTTTTATTTTTCTTGTTTATTTAGCCACACACAAAGGAAATGATTTTATCTCCTTGAAAGAAATTGCTAAAAAGAGAAATTTATCTGCAAATTATTTAGCGCAATTAGCCGTTTCTCTTAAGAATGCAGGAATTATAGAAAGTCGTGAAGGTAAAAGTGGTGGATATAGGTTTGCTAAAAAATTAAAAGATGTTTCTTTAGCAGAGATTATAAAAGCTTGTGAGGGGCAGATTGCCACGACGCCCTGCATACGCAAGAAAGGTATTTGTAAAAATAAAGGGAAATGTCTTGCTAGTGATGTTTGGGCACAGATGCAGGAAGATTTTGAAAAA
>MFXJ01000050.1:0-1737 GCA_001787465.1 Candidatus Peregrinibacteria bacterium RIFOXYB2_FULL_32_7
TAAAAAATGTTAAAAAAGCTTATATCAACAATGATACAAGTAAGCCAATTATTAGCGTTGATGTGTGTTTTAATAATTATGTTAAAGTTGATTATGCGGAGGCATCACTTCCGATAACTTTGCAGGAGAAAATTACAAATCCAAGTGATACATCATTTTCTTTTGAAGATTATCTTCCTTTAACAATCGCATTAAATGGAACATCTCAATGCCAAACAGTAGGATTTAGTCTTTATGAGGGTGCTGTAACTGAAAGTGGATCATATTTTGTTACTGTTCTTGTATCTTTAGCTTCAGGTTATGAAAATGTTGATTTGAAAGAAAGTAATACACAAAATAATTCAATGATAGCGGCGTTTGATTTTGAGGCTTTGAAATAATAAAGTGGAAATTAAAAAAGGCGTAACAGATAATTCTGATACGCCTTTTTTTGTGAATTTATTTATGGAATTTTGTATGTACTTCTTTTAATCTTTGATTAGTAAGATGCGTATAAATTTGCGTGGTGGTGATGGAGGCGTGTCCAAGCATTTCTTGAACTGATCGAATATCAGCTCCGTTAATTAACAGTTCAGTAGCGAAAGAATGTCTAAGAGTATGAGGGGTAACTTTTTTTACAATTCCGGCAAAATTCGCATATTTTCTAACAATATTTTCAATTGAAACCGTAGAAAGTCGTCTTTTCTCATCCGCTAAATTGCTTATTTTAATTTTTTTATAATTTATAAATAGAGCTTTACAATTATCTGTTCTAGTTTTTAAAAAATTATTTAAAAACTCGGTTGCACGTTTAGATACAAATACTAATCTCGGTTTGCTTCCTTTTCCTCTAACCATAAATTCACCTCTTTTTAAATCAACCTGTTCGCGATTCAAAGATCTTAATTCTGAAACTCGCAAGCCTGAAGAATATAGAAGTTCAAGAATTGCTCGATCACGAAGTCCTGATTTTGAATTTAGATTTACGCTTTCAAAAAGTCTTTCAAGCTCATCTCGAGTTAAGAATTCAACTGTTCTTTTTGGAATTTTTGGTAGATCAACTTTTTCAGCAGATAAGCAATTAATATCATTTCTAGCTAAATATTTAAAAAAAGCTCGTAAAGCAATTAAGTGATAAGCTTGAGTTTTTTTTGACAAATTTTCATTTTTTACTTGCAAACGATTTAAATATAAGCGAAAATCTTCAATTAATTTTAGGTCTATTTTTGCGACTTCAATATCTTTAGTAAAATCTAAGAATCGATTTAAATAATGCTCGTAATTTTCAACAGTTTTCAGAGATTGGTTTTTGCCAATTTCTGTAAAAGTAAGGAATTCGGAGATGTGTTGAGAGAGAAAAGCCATAAAATATTTAGTATTTTCTTAAAAATCATCTATTATTATACTACTCCGCTTGTAAATTTTAAAATTAAGTAGTATATGCTCCGAAGCTTAATTATTTATTTTATAAGGTAAATAAAGAATATTATAAAGCTACGTAGCATTATACAATTTTAAATTATTAAAGCGTAGGAGTATATAATACTTTATTTTATTTTAAATCAAAATGCTTGCTTCTTTCGCTGTTGAAAATTTAGCTTCAAAAGGCCGTGTGTATCCTGAAAAAGAAGATGTTTTGCGGACTTGTTTTCAAAGAGATCGTGATCGCATTATCCACTCTCGTGCTTTTCGTAGATTGGAAGGAAAAACTCAAGTTTTTGTTTCAGGTGAAGGGGATCATTTTCGTACTAGATTAAC
>MFXJ01000050.1:1782-4120 GCA_001787465.1 Candidatus Peregrinibacteria bacterium RIFOXYB2_FULL_32_7
TTTAAATTTAAATGAGGATTTGGCTGAAGCGATTGCACTTGCTCATGATCTTGGTCATACGCCGTTTGGTCATGCGGGAGAAGAAGCTATGGATGAAATGATGAAAAGGCATGGATTTTATTATGAGCACAATGAACAGAGTAAAAGAATTGTTGAATTTTTGGAAAATACTTATCCCAATTTCTTGGGTTTAAATTTAAGTTTTGAAGTTCTGGAGGGGCTCATGAAACATCAAACAACTTATGACAATCAAGGGAAAAATTTTAAGATTCATCCCAGTTTAGAGGCGCAAGTTGTTGATATTTCAGATGAGATTGCTTATACCACTCATGATATTGATGATGGTTTAAGGTCGAAATTAGTTGATATCAAACAATTAGAAAAATTATCACTTTGGCAAGATTCAGCAGTTTTGATAGAAAAAGAATATGGAAAATTAAATGATAAAAAGATTTTTTTTGATGCTGTTATAGATGCAATTATGACTTCGCTCATTAAAAATTTAATTACGCAAAGTGAAAAAAATCTTAAAGAAAACAAAATTAAATCTTTAGACGATGTGTATCAAGCAAAGAAAAAAATTATTAGTTTTGATTTAAAAATGCAGGAGCAATTTTTGATTATGAAAAAGTTTTTGAAAGAGGAGTTTTATTTCCATCCGAAAATTATAAAAAAATGTGATGCAGGCAAAAAAATAATAAAAAAGCTTTTTAAATTTTTTGAAAAGAATCCTCAGAAACTCCCGGAAAATTTTAGAAAAACCATTAAAAATAATGAAACAAAAATAATTGTGATAAAAGATTATATCGCTGGAATGACTGATGATTTTGCGAAAAATTATTTCATTATGGCTTCTAAAAAAGGAAGTGAATTTTAAGCTTTTTTTTCAAAAATACTTTTTCTTTCGCTTAAATCACCTTCAGTAAATAAATCTTTGATGGCTAAGATTGCTTTGTTTAATTTACCTTGATCTTGAGCTTTGGCGTAAAATAGCCTAATTACTGAATTATCAGGATCGCGTTTTAAAAGTCGTTCACAAATTTCTTTTACTTCTTTATATTTACCTTCATTCATCCACATGCCTAAAAGTTCAATCACAACATCTTCATCTTTTTTGGCCATTAGAGATGGTCTTTGATTTTTAATTCCTAGCAAAACATGAGCGGCTTTTCTTCTCATGACGTGGTGAATATATAAATATCCTCCCAATACAAGAAATACTGCTGGCCATAACATTTGAAATTGCAGTAAAAAATTAAAAGCCGCATGAAGCCCCATGGCAATTAGTAAACCTTTAATCATTGTGCTGATTCTGTAGGAATTGATTTTTTTAAATTTAATTAATCTATCCATTAAATCAACAAAAATAAATTTTTTACCTTGCCAGCTAGCCTGATTGAAGAATGGGTCCGCGAATTTTGCCATTCCATAAAAATAGCCCATAATTCCAGAAAAAGTCATATGAGCGCACATGGTTACAATTGAACGAAAACTAAAAACTGACACAATATCAACAATATTTCCGGTTTTTAAGATGCTATGCAGATAAACAATATTTTCTGTAAATGAAAAACCAAGCGCGGCAATTACCGCATATAAAATCGCGTCATTAATAGTATTAATAGCAATTCGAGAATGATCGACATAATGAACGACCGAATCTTTGGCTATTTCTTCAAACATACCGACGAAAATAAAAGTTAATAAAAATCCGATATGGACATTAGTAACATTAGCGTTTATTTGAGCATAGACGTCGAGTTCTGGGAAATAAAACCATAAATATTGAAGTCCTATAATCGGTAAAACAGTTAACGTTCCTAGTAAAAAAACTAAAGAAACAATTTTATAGTTTTTATCTTTTTTGTAATAAATAATTGGGACCCAAAGTAAGACTGGAATTAAAGCTAAGATAATTATTAATAGCCATTCCAAGTTATTTAAATTTAAAAAAGCACTGAATTTCGTTAGAATTGTCTCTGCGTTTATCATGAAGTTAAATTTGGAAAAAATAATGTCTTCTTAATATTTTACCATATTTCCTCTTAAAACAGCAAAAAAATTGGAGAAAATTGCTCTTAAATGCTATTTTGTAAATGTAGTAAATATTTTTTATTTTCAATTTTTATATGTATTGTCCACAATGCAATCATCGAATTACTTACGTTGTTGATTCTCGGGAGCTTAAGGATGGCCAAGGAATAAGACGACGGCGTGAATGTGAGAAATGTCGTTACCGTTTCACAACTTTTGAACGTTTAGAAACAAAAAATTTAATAGTAATAAAAAAAGACGGTGCCAGGGAAAGTTATAGCCGAGATAAATTAAAAATTGGTAT
>MFXJ01000050.1:4249-8812 GCA_001787465.1 Candidatus Peregrinibacteria bacterium RIFOXYB2_FULL_32_7
ATTAAAAAAATTAGATGAAGTAGCCTATATCCGTTTCGCATCAGTTTATCGGGAGTTTAAAGATGTCGAAAGTTTTGAAAAAGAATTAAAAGAGATGAGACAAGAAACATAATTCATCTTTGTTTGTTTAGTAAGACCCTTATATTAAAAATTCTAAATTTTATATTGGAAGTTTTAGCTTTTTTATGATAAAATAATAAGATTTAGTTTTTTTCTTTTTTCTTGTCAAATCTTGTCAAATTTATATTATTTTTTTTAAAAAATGTCTGTTTCAAGCCTTAAATTTGTGCGGTATTTGAAATCTTTTGCTTGGGTGATTCTTGGGCTTTTTTTACTTACTTTTACTATTCATTACGCTAGAGGAACTTTTTTTGAAAATTTAACCGCGCAAACGAAAATTGCCGTGAAATTGAATATAGAGATTCAAGAATTACCTGAAATGAAATTTGATAATAAAGAAAATATTAAAAAAATAAATTGTAGAGATAGTTTTGAGTTAGTTGATTATTCGAGTGAATTTATTGGTTATGCTACCAATGCTAATGAAAATTCTGATGAAAATATCGCTACCGTCAATATTTTTCTTAAAAATACTGGAGCGACTCTTTGGTATGGAGAAGAAACCGCTTGCAAAAATAAAATTCAACTTGGTACGCAAAATTATCAAGATCGGGCTAGCATATTTTGGAGTGATGTTAAAGATTCGAATTGGGCTCAGAATAGTGACAAAAATAGAATTACTTTAACTCAAAAATTAATCGGACCAAATGAAATTGCTGTTTTTGAATTTAAAATAAAAATTCCTGAAAAAGACGGAATTTATAGAGAATATTTTTCTCCAGTGATACCAGGTGTTGGCTGGATGAAAGAAAAATTTTATCTTGATTTCGAAATTGGCGAACCTTTAGCTGAAGATAGAGAGAAAATTAATATCGCTAATTTATCAGTGGCTAGTAATGATTTAATTGGCGAAAAAAATATTGAAGCAGATTTGGGCAGTCAAATGATATATTTGCGTTATGGAGAGGTTAGATTTCGTGAAGCTCAAATAAGCAGTGGTAAACCATCAACGCCAACGCCAAAAGCTAATTGGACGATTCATAATAAACAAAAACTTAGAGTGAGTAGTGGAAGCACGCCTTATAAAATGCCACTTTGGCTTGGGTTGAAAAGAGGAAGATATGGGTTTCAAGGTTATGGATTACACGGTCTTCCTTATTTGGAAACAGCCAATGGATATCGGTATTGGGATGAAGTAAATGAGCCAAAAATGCATATGGGCATGCCGGTAAGTCATGGATGTGTGAGGGTTGAACCCGGATTTGATGAAATTATGTGGGATTTTGCCGAAATCGGAATGGCGGTATGGACGCATTAAAAATTATCAAGAATAATTATTTTAAATTGCTAAACAAATGAATCATCATTATGCTTTTTTGGTAGAGAAAAATAAATTTTTGTTATTTTCTTGTCATATTCTTTATTCTCTTTTAGTGTTAAATTCTCCTCAAAAACTCGCTGTTGAGACGATTTCGGGTCCGCTTCTTATTATTGCTGGCGCAGGAAGTGGCAAAACTCGCGTGCTTGCTTCTCGAATTGCTTATTTGATTGAAAAAGGAGTTAAGCCTTGGAATATTTTGGCGGTTACTTTTACTAATAAAGCGGCTAATGAAATGAAGGAACGAGTGCGAAAACTTTTGAATTTACAGAAAGATGGAAGCTTGAAGGTTAATATGGGGACATTTCATTCGATTTGCGTGAAAATCTTGAGAATTGAGGCACATCTTTTGGGATATGAAAATGAATTCACAATTTATGATAGTGCCGATAGCGTGGCTTTGATGAAAAACATTATGAATGATTTTCAGATTGATTCTAAAAGATTAAATCCAAAAGCAATTCTTCACGCGATTTCTATTGCTAAAAATCAATTAATTACTCCTGAAGAATATCAAAATCAAGCTTTTGATAATTTCCATAAAGAAGTGGCACGGCTTTATCTTGAATATCAGAAGAGACTGGCCTTGAATCAGGCTTTTGATTTTGATGATTTGATTATGAAAGTTGTGGAAATTTTGAAATTAAAAGCGGAGATTTTGACTAAATATCAAGAAAAATTTCAATATATTTTAGTGGATGAATATCAAGATACTAATCAGGCGCAGTATGTTTTGGTGAATTTATTGGCTCAGAAATATAAGAATTTATGTGTGGTTGGGGATAGCGATCAGTCAATTTATAGTTGGCGAGGAGCTAATATCCAGAATATTTTAGATTTTGAAAAAGATTATCCAGAGGCAAAAGTGATAAAATTAGAACAAAATTATCGTTCTACTAAGAATATTTTGGCGGCCGCGCATCATGTGATTGTAAAAAGTAGTCAGAGAAAAGATAAAGAAATGTGGACGGAGAATGACATTGGACAAAAAATAAAAGTTCTAAAAGCTTTTGATGAAAAACATGAAGGAGAGTTGATTGCTAACGAAATTGAAAAAATTTTAAGAACTTATGAAAACCCTCAATATAAAGATTTTGTAATTTTGTATAGAACGAATGCTCAGTCTCGAGTTTTGGAAGAAACTTTGCTTAGGCACGGTATCCCTTACAGAATTGTTGGCGGTGTAAAATTCTATGAACGTAAGGAAATTAAAGATTTGATTGCTTATTTAAGAGTGATTCAAAATCCAAGTGATTCAATATCTTTGCTACGAATAATTAATATTCCATCTCGGAAAATTGGAGCAACAACTTTACAGCAAATTCAAGAACAAGCGTTTTTGAAAAATCAAAGTTTTTTTCAAGCTTTGCAGAAAGTTGAATTTTTACCACAATCAAAACAAATAGCGTTACTAAATTTTGTTTCTTTAATTCAGGAATTGCAAAAAGAGAATCAGGAATTTTCAGCTAGCGGAATTTTGAAACAAGTAATTCAAAGAGTTCATTATAAAGAATATTTGCTTAGCGAAAGCACTAAAGAAGCGGAATCGCGTTTTGAAAATGTGATGGAGCTTGTTTCTGTAGCTTCAAAATATGATGGAATTGAACCACAAATTTCACTTTCGACTTTTTTGGAGGAAGTGTCTTTGATTTCTGATTTAGATAATTTAAGCGATCAAGACAATGCTGTGGCTTTGATGACTTTGCATTCGGCAAAAGGTTTGGAATTCGAGACGGTTTTTATTGCTGGGGCTGAAGATGGTATTTTACCTCATAAAAGTTCATTTTTTTCGCCTGAAGAATTTGAAGAGGAAAGGAGGCTGATGTACGTTGGGATGACTCGGGCAAAAGAAAATCTTTATATTTTGCATACTAACGAAAGAATGGTTTTTGGATCATATAATTCAAATCCACCAAGTCAGTTCATTAATGATATTGAAGAAAATCTTTTAGAATTTAATTATGAAAGAGGATTTAAAAGTTTTGGCGCAATCGATTTAGGAAATAAATTGATTCCAGCTGAAGATACTTTTGAAGTAAAATATGACTTTGAAAAAGGAGACATTATTGAACATAAAATTTTTGGTATTGGAAAAATAATTTCAGTTGTCGGGGATATCGCTACAGTACATTTTGAGGATCCAGAGATTGGAGTGAAGAAGTTAGCTTTGAATATCGCACCAATTAATAAAATTAAAAATTAAAAATGAAGGGTGTTTTTCATTTTCAAAGGCTCCAGGCCATTTCAAAAAGTGCCCGATGAGTTTTGGCGATTTCTGCGTTGTCAATGATAACTCCGCCTAAACTCAGCCATGACAAAATAGCAATTTTATTATCGTAAATCATGATATCATTTGAGAATCCAAATTTTTCTTTAGATACGAGTTTTATTTTTCTAAAAAATTTATCATCTTTTGATTTAAGTTCATGTCCTTCAAGGCTATTTATAGCAATTCCGCGTAAATAAATTTTATTTTCAATTCGTTTGGCAACATAATCAGTTTCATATGTAGGCCAAATAGGCTGAATCGCTTCTTCATTAATAATATTTAAAATTTCCGTTGTTGAATCAAGAGTGTCAAAATAAATATTTTTAAGTTCGTCAACGCCTTCAAAATATGAAATTCGCAAAGGATTTTTTATTTTTGATAATTTTTTTAAAATGGGAATGTGCGCTTTAGCTTTTTTTACTTTTTTTTCAAAAGAATGAATAATAATCTCTGGATCAGTAGCTAAAAAAGTTTGATTGTTTTTTTGAGAAATAAAAGTTACAAAACCTTTTTGCATTAATTTTTCTAAAACATCATAAGCGGTAACTCGATTTATTTTAGCTAATTCCGCTATTTCAGAAACTTTGGCCTGACCGAGCTTTAAGGCTGAGAGATAAATTTCTGCCTCTTTATCGTTTAGTCCTATGTCTTTTAAAATTCTTTTAAGCATTTGTCAATTTATAATTTGTTGTAGAAAGTTTCGACAAAAATGATTTTATCAAATTTAAAAATAGTATGCAATTTCATTAAGCAAATTAAATTATTTTCTACAGGATAAAAATTTGCTAATTAATTTCTAATTTAATTATTGATTTTAATAATTATAAAAGTTAAACCTTTAGTGTTCTATTATATA
>MFXJ01000051.1 GCA_001787465.1 Candidatus Peregrinibacteria bacterium RIFOXYB2_FULL_32_7
AGGTGGTAGATAATATATAAATTAAATTTTAAATATGAAAACAATTTTAAGAATTGAAGGTATTCACTGTAAATCTTGTAAGGTTTTAATAGAAGATGTTTGCAATGATTTTCCAGAAATTCAATCTTGCAATGTCAATTATGAAACGGGAGAGACGACTGTAGAACACGATGCTTATTTAGATTTGCAGAATTTAAAAAATGGAATCGAAAGCTTAGGAGAATATAAAGTTTTATTTATCAATTAAATTTATAGCCTTATGGAAAAAGAAATTATTTTAAAAATTAATGGTATGCATTGTGGCTCATGTGAAAAATTAATTGCGAAAGCTTTGAAAGATATTGATGGCGTTAAAGATGCAAAAATAAGTTTTAAAGATGGGATAGGTACAGTTTTATTTGAAGAAAGTTTAGTATCAAAAGAAAAAATTAGGGAAGCTATAAAAAAATCTGGATATGATAGTGAAGTGGTTGAAGAAAATGAAGGGGAAAAAGGACAAGAGCTGTTAGATAATATAGAAATAAAAAGAACAAAAGATAAAGATTTTAAGATAAAACTGGAATTAAACTTAGAAGCAGAAGGTAAAATATACAATGATTCAAAAGGAGAACCTTATTTTGATGGAAAAATTATTAATAATAAAAAAGCGGAGTTAACGATATCTAAGAATGAAAATGAAATTAAATTTATAGAGCAATTAAAAAATATGCTTCAATCGGCAGACATTTTTAATTTGATGAATAAGGTAAGTAGTGATAATTCAAATCAAAGATTGAATTTAAATGCTATAGCTGGTGGACAAGAAGAGCACATGTCAAAAAGTCTTAATAAAAAAATCTCACTAATGATTATTGGTATGCATTGCAGTTCATGTGCGGGTATTATTGAAGGCGCTTTAAAGGAAGTAAATGGAGTTAAAACTGCGAATGTTAATTTTGCGGCTGAAAAAGCCACTATTGTTTTTGATGAAAATACAGCAACAGTTGAAAATCTTATCAAAGCTATTAAAAAAGCTGGTTACTCCGCTCAAATTATCGATGCTAAAGATAGCGAATTTGAAAGTAAAAAAAGAGAACAAGAAATTTCTAAATATTTTAATAAATTTATATTTAGTCTCGTTTTGAGCATCCCAATGCTCTATTTCATGCTTCTTGATTTTTTCAAATTTCTTCCTGGGGCTGAAATTCTACCGCCATATTTTGGGATAGTTTCTTTGATTTTAGTTACACCAGTTCAATTTATTATCGGACAAGGTTTTTATCGTGGAATGTGGTCAAGCCTGAAAATGAAAACTTTTAATATGGATAGTTTGATTGCTATTGGCACATCGGTTGCTTATTTTTATAGTTTTGTTAATTTTTTAATTTTTACTGCTACTAATAATACTCTTTTAGGTTTAAATGGAGAAAAAATTCCTGAACTTTATTTTGAAACCGCGGCCTTTCTAATTACCTTTGTAATTTTAGGAAAGTGGCTTGAAGCAAAAGCAAAAGGTCAGACATCTAAAGCGATCAAAAAATTAATGGGACTTCAGCCTAAAACAGCTAGAGTGATCAGAAATGGAGAAGTTAAAGACATATCAATTGATGAGGTAGTTATCAATGATGTTATTTTAGTAAGGCCTGGGGAAAAAGTTCCAGTTGATGGATTGATTGTAAAAGGATCTTCAAGTATAGATGAGTCAATGATAACTGGTGAAAGTATACCGATTGAGAAAAATCCTGGAGATAAGGTTATAGGCGCGACAATTAACAAAATAGGCAGTTTTGAATTTAGAGCTACTCGAGTAGGTGCTGAAACGACACTTTCGCAAATCATAAAATTAATTGAAGAAGCGCAGGGATCAAAAGCTCCGATTCAAGGATTTGCTGATAAAATTAGTGCCTGGTTTGTGCCGGCTGTTATTTTGACGGCAATGGCGACATTTGTAATTTGGTATTTGATTTTGGGCGCTTCTTTATCATTTTCTTTGATGGCGTTTACAGCTGTGATAGTCATAGCATGTCCGTGTGCTCTTGGACTTGCAACACCGACAGCAATAATGGTAGGTACAGGTAAAGGCGCTGAACATGGAGTCTTAATTAAAGGTGGTGAGCCACTGGAAATTGCTCAGAAAATTAATACAATTGTTTTTGATAAAACTGGTACGCTTACCAAAGGTAAACCTGAGTTGACTGATACTATTACTTTTGCTGATATGGATGAGGATGAAATTATATCTATTGTTGCCAGTATAGAAAAATCCTCTGAGCATCCGCTCGCTGAAGCTATTTATAATTACTCAAAAGATGAAGGGATTGATCTGCAAGAAATTTCTGATTTTAAAGCCATTCCTGGGCATGGGGTAACTGCAAAGATAAAAGATAAAAAATATTATTTTGGTAATCGTAAATTGATAGAAAATATAGCCAAACTGAATATAGAAAAAATTAATAGAAAAATGGGAAAGCTGGAAGAGCAGGGCAAAACTGTGATGATTTTGAGTAATGAAAATGAAATTTTAGGACTGATTGCAGTTGCTGATACGGTGAAAGAAAGCTCAAAAGAAGCGATTTCAAAATTAAAAGAACTTGGTATAGATATTTATATGATCACTGGTGATAATGAAAGAACCGCAAAAGCCATTGCTAAAGAACTTAATATCACAAACGTTCTTGCTGAAGTATTACCTGAAGATAAAGCGGAAGAAGTTAAAAAACTGCAAGGAAACGGCAAGATCGTGGCTATGGTAGGAGACGGTATTAATGATGCTATAGCTCTCGCTACAGCTGATCTTGGAATAGCGATGGGCTCAGGCACCGATGTGGCTATGGAAACTGGCGGGATTGTGATGGTGAAAAATGATCTTAGGGATACAGTTACGGCTATTAAACTTTCAAAAGAAACTATCGGAAAAATAAAGCAAAATATGTTCTTTGCTTTATTTTATAATGTTATCGGGATACCAATTGCCGCTAGAATTTTCGTTTCATTTGGTTTAATTTTAAAACCTGAACTTGCAGGACTAGCCATGGCATTTAGCTCAATATCAGTAGTTATGAATTCATTAACTCTTAGATTTTTTAATCCAATGAAAAGAAATTATATTTCATTATTAGCGCCTCTCGTAATGATGGCTTTTTTTACTTTTATATTTATTGAATTTGCTAGGCTGAGCGTGGGGATGGAATAAGTAATTTAATTTAATTATTGTTTTAAAAAACATAATGGTCTACCATCCGAAGCTCAAGTGTAACGAGAGCGTAGGGTGGTAGCCCGTAGCGGAATCGAACCGCTGCTGCCAGGATGAAAACCTGATGTCCTAACCACTAGACGAACGGGCCAAAAAAATTACTATTGCTTTAAAACAAGCATTAGTATAAGGATTTTTGTTTGAGTGTCAATTGATTTGCCTTTTTACGATTTCACTTCTGCAGTTAATAATTTTTTTATATCCATATATTTATCTTCCATGCAAAGATTTTTTGCTACTGATTCATAGGTAATAAAGCCATTATAAATATTAACACCTTTTAGTAGACCTGGATCTTCTAAGCAGGCTTTGATTACGCCTTTATTACACATATTTAGTAAATATGGAAGAGTGGCATTGGTAAGTGCAAAAGCTGATTGACGAGCAAATTGTCCTGGGACATTGGCAACGCAACTGTAGATTTTGTTTTCTAGTTGATAATAAGGTTCGCTGTGAGTTGTGGCTTTGGATCCCCAGATGCAACCTCCTTGATCAATAGCAATATCAATAATGACCGCTCCTTGTTTCATATTACGTACTTGTTCTTCATTCACTACTTCAGGCGCGCGCGTTCCAGGAACTAGTACTGCTCCAATAAGTACATCTGTTTGTTTAAGATAGTCATTGAAATTCTGTTCATTCGGAACAAGTACTTCAACATTTTCTTTTAATACCTGTCCAAGATAATTATCCAAAATTTCTTGAAGTTCTTTAACTCTATTTGGATTAATATCAAATACTTTTACTTCTGATCCTATCCCAGCGGCAACTTTAGCGGCTGTTTCCCCAACAACTCCTCCTCCTATTATCATTATTTTTGTAGGTTTAACTCCTTCAACTTTTCCAAGAGTTCTACCTCTGCCTCCATATTTAATTTGCGATAATTCTGCCGCATATTGAATAGCGGCAATTCCAGCTACTTCGCTCATTGGTTTAAGAAGAGGGAGTTTACCATTTTTATCTTCTACAGTTTCATAAGCTATAGCTGTAATATTATAATTAATTAATTTTTCAGTAAGTTTTGGATCAACTCCAGATAAATGAAAATAAGTAAAAATTGTTTTACCGGCCATTTTCTCTAAAATATGAAATTCTGATCTAATTGGTTCTTTTACTTTTACTAAAATATCGCATTTTGTAGCGATCATACCAGCGTCTTTTTCAAGTGTTGCGCCTGCATTGGTATATTCATAATCATGAAAGCCGGCGCCGAAGCCAGAAGTTTCCTGTATAATGACTTTATGACCATTCTCAACAAGATTTTTTACTCCTTCAGGGGTAAGACCGACACGATTTTCATTATTTTTAATTTCTTTAATGCAACCAATTATCATAATAGTTATAAATTATTAAATAAGTGAAAATTAACAACATTTATTTGAAAATAAAGTTTCAAATTATTTTTTTAAAAATACTTTAGCGATGCTTTTTTGTTTTCGCAAGTTTTTCTAAGGCTCCAAGTAAAAATGATTTCCTACAGATAGTGTTCAAGAAGCGTTCAGATTTGGCTTTTCTGATTGAGCGAAATTGGAGACATAGCCTAAGCTATGATGAGAATTTCGCGATCGAAGAAAAGTCAAAGATGAATGCTTCTTGATGCTATATGTGGAAGTCATTTTTACTTGGAGCCTAAATATATATGTCTCGAGCTTTTGCGCCATTCACGGGACCGATAAAGCCTTTTTCTTCCATAATGTCAAGAAGTCTTGCCGCCCTGGCATAACCAACAGAAAGCCTTCTTTGAAGAAGTGAGGCTGAGGCTTTACCTGTTTGTTTAATTACCTGCAAGGCCTGTTCAGTCATTTCATCGTTATCTTCAGCTATTCCATTCTCGCCAGAAAAAGTACTGTCTGGAATGCCAAGGATGTGAGTGTCAGTAATTTTTTTAGAAATTATATCTTCTAAATATTCAGGTTCAAGAGTGCATTTAATTCTATTTGTAACTCGATTAACTTCTTCAGTAGAAACATAAATTCCCTGAATCCTTTGAAGTCTAGCTAAAGCTCCAGAAAGATAAAGCATATCGCCATTTCCAAGTAAATCTTCAGCTCCAAAACAATTAATCATCGTTCTCGAATCAATTCCTGAGGCAACTGCAAAAGCAATAC
The DNA here is from genome assembly GCA_001787465.1 of Candidatus Peregrinibacteria bacterium RIFOXYB2_FULL_32_7. Lineage (GTDB taxonomy): Bacteria > Patescibacteriota > Gracilibacteria > UBA1369 > GWF2-33-10 > OXYB2-FULL-32-7. The sequence goes on from MFXJ01000051.1 coordinate 5,341, forward strand.
GAGCAGGAATATTCGCCTTTATCAGTCCAGTTACAACATCAACAGAAGGTCTTTGCGTGGCAACAATTAAATGCATTCCAACTGCTCTGGCCATTTGCGCTATACGACAGATAGAGGCTTCAACTTCTTTACCAGCTGTCATCATTAAATCCGCAAGTTCGTCAATGACAATAATAATTTTCGGCATTTTTTCTTCGGCGGTTTGATTATGTTCATCAATATTTCTTGTTCCAGAGTTTGATAGAATTGAATAACGTCTTGTCATTTCGCAAACGCACCATCGAAGAGCAGTTGCGGCTTTATCAGGTTCGGTGATAACTGGGGTTAAAAGATGCGGAATTGAGTTATATTTTTTTAATTCCACTTGTTTTGGGTCAACCATGATAAATTTAAGTTCAGCTGGCGAATTGTTATAAAGAAGTGAAATTAAAAAACTATTTACTGCTACTGACTTACCTGATCCTGTTGCGCCTGCAATAAGTAAATGGGGCATTGTTGTGATATCTGAAACTATTGGCGTTCCATTAACAGTTCTTCCAAGTGCAATTTTTAACTTAGATTTTTCTTTTTGATATTCTTCTGTTTCAATAATTTCTCTCATATAAACAACCGCTCTTTTTAAATTTGGTATTTCAATCCCAACAAGAGATTTGCCTGGGATTGGCGCTTCAATACGAACTGAATGAGCTGATAAAGATAGAGCAAGATCATTTTTGAGAGCTGTGATTTTTGAGAGCTTGATATCTTCGGCTGGCCTGAGTGTGTATTGAACGACAGTAGGTCCGACATGAATATCTCCCATCGCCACTTCTATTCCAAATTGCGCTAATTTGCGTTTAATGGTTTCGGCTTTATCTTTTAAAAATTTATTATCAAGATTAACTATTCCAACTTTATTATCAAGCAAATCTAAAGTTGGATATTCCCATTGTGTATAAGCTTGAGCTTCAATAGTTTTGCTTTTATTGGTTAATTCATTTGTAAATTTATCTAATTCTTTTATCGGAATTGGTTTTTGTTTTTCAATAGATTTAAGTCCTGCCGATGGTTTTTCTGGGGCAATAATATTGATATCATCTAAATCCACTTCCAAATCTTTTATTTCTTCAACTTCGCCATTTTGATTAATTCGCATTTTTTTACCTGATTTCGAAATGACTCGTTCAATCTTAATTGGCATTTCAGGTTTGAAAAAAGAAAGGGCGGAAGCGATGGAGATTTCGAAAGTAATTAAGATAGAAATTACAAACATCGTAATAAAAACCACCTGAGTTCCTATCCCTCCAAGTATAGATTTAATCAAAAAAGCGCTGACAAAACCAATATATCCGCCATGTCCGCCTAGTTCAGCTACAGCAAACATTTGATCATCTGGAACGCTTAGATGTAGAGTTCCAAGTATTGATACCGCCATTAGAAAAAGTCCAAATAACTTAGTAAAACCAATATTTATTTGTTTACTAAAGAGTAGTGAAAATCCAAGAAGGATTAAGATTCCAGGAAAAACATAAATTCCCCAGCCAAAAATTGGATGCAAAAATCCCTCCCAAATTTCACCAAAAATACCAAGTTGGTTGGTAAGGCTTAGAATAGTTAAGGTGCCAAGTGCAAAATAAATTACCGCCCAGATCTCACGGGCAATATGCGATTGTACTTGAAGTTTGAGATTACTGTTGTGCCTAACAGATCTTGTACGCCTTCGATTAAGGTCGATTGTTTGGGAGCGACGAGACATGATTATAATTATGAACTGGGAAACTTCAATTATTATTTTACTCTAAAATTTTTATATTCTGAAATATCTTTGACAATGTTTTTTGAAAAATGGGAAGATTTAAGTTGACAAAATTTTTATTTTATCTTGTTTTAATATTTTCTTAATAGTGTTATAAGTCTTTTTTAATAGGTTGAAAGAAGGAGGTCGATCTGCTTTTTTTGTTAACGTTACGTGATTTTTCGGGGAGATAATTAAGGTGGGGATTGCAATCTTTATTTTTTAGATTTAAAGTGTTTTTGTCTTGTAAAATTATTAATTTATGATAAAAACACGTTTTGCTCCATCTCCGACTGGATATCTTCATGTGGGAAGCTTGCGTACTGCTCTTTACTCTTATCTTTTTGCTAGGAAAAATAATGGTAAATTTATTTTACGAATAGAAGATACTGATCAGGAAAGATTTGTTGAAGGAGCGATGGAGAGTTTGATTAGGATATTGAAGGTAATGGGGCTTGAATATGATGAGGGAGTAATCGGAAGTCGGAAGTTGGAAGTTGGAAGTTTAGAGTTTGAGGAAAAAGGAAACTATGGGCCATATATTCAATCTAAAAGATCGGAAATTTATAAAGAATATGCTGATAAACTTTTGAAATCTGGGCATGCTTATCGCTGTTTTTGTAGTAAAGAACGATTGGATGCAATGAGAGAGAATCAAAAAGCTAGAAAACTTGCAACGATGTATGATCAGAAATGCGCTTATTTATCTGAGGAAGAAGTTCAAAAAAATTTAGATCAAAATTTACCTTTTGTTATTAGGTTGAAAATCTCTCATGACGAGACTATTGGTTTTGAAGATATGATTCGCGGTAAAGTTGAGTTTAAGGGATATACTATTGATGATCAGGTTTTGATGAAGTCTGATGGATTGCCGACTTATCATTTGGCGAATGTGGTTGACGATCATTTGATGGAAATTACGCATGTGATTCGAGGTGAAGAATGGTTACCTTCAACGCCGAAGCATGTTGCTCTTTATAAAGCTTTTGGTTGGGAAAAACCTATTTTTGCTCATTTGCCTCTGCTTTTAAATCCAGATAAAACCAAACTTTCAAAAAGACAAGGTGATGTTGCGGTCGAAGATTATTTGAAAAAAGGTTATATCAAGGAAGCTTTGATAAATTTCGTAGCTTTGCTTGGTTGGAATCCTGGAACTGAGCAGGAAATTTTTAGTATGCAGGAATTAATTCAAGCATTTGATTTTAGTAAAGTACAAAAGGCTGGTGCTGTTTTTGATCATGAAAAATTAGACTGGATGAATGGGAAATATTTGAGAGAAATGCCGTTTGCTAATTTAGCCAAAGAGATTTATAAAGTTTTGAAGGAGGAAGATTGGTTTGATTTAGAGGAAAATGATGAATATTTCAAAAAAGTTTTGAGATTAAATTGTGAAAGGATGAAGAAATTTAGTGAGGCTAAAGATTTAATGAAATTCTTTTTTATAGATAAATTTGATTATGACAAAAATTTATTTTTACATGAGAAAATGAATGTTGATGCTAATATGGCCAGAAAAACCTTGACAGTGGTTTTGAAAACTTTAGAGAATTTGCCTGATAAAAATTTTGAATCTGAAGAAGAAATTAAATTGGTTTTGATGAAAGTTATCAATGATTTAGGAGTGAAGAATGGGCAGGTCTTGTGGCCGCTCCGAGTGGCTTTAACTAATGAAAAATTTTCCCCAGGA